>DFBV01000209.1:6029-6375 GCA_002366755.1 Anaerolineales bacterium UBA3071 | reverse complement strand
ATAGACTACCCTGAAGATCACCTCCCCGACGAGTTCCCGCCGGCCGATCTGATCCTGTCCTTCGCTGAGCACCGCGGCGTGGCGGAGTTGCTCCCCGACATCGCGCAGATGACGGGCGCCCAGGCAGTGATTGCGGCCGTAGATAGCGAGGCCTGGTTGCCGCGTGGACTGGCCCGGCAGTTGCGAGGCTGGCTCCAGGACAGAGACGTTGCCTGCGTGACCCCCAAGCCGCTGTGCTCCCTGACCGAAACGCACTACAGCATCGCCCGCCGCAAACGGATCGAGTACGACGATCCGCTGATCGCTGAGTTCGCGCGCCACTTTGGCCGCCCCAACCTGCGCATCA
>DFBV01000209.1:0-5944 GCA_002366755.1 Anaerolineales bacterium UBA3071 | reverse complement strand
CTATCCCTGCCTGGCCAGCATGGGAAAGGACACTGATTACAGCGACACCCTGATGCATATCTCCGGCAACATACTGAAGGACAACGTCGGCGCACAGGTCAAGCCATTCAAGCACATTCGCTACATAACGCCGGGGAAGCGGACCGAGTAAGATCACTGGGGCTTCGTCGCTTTCCTGATCAACATCATCGGCACGCTGGGATGAACAAACGTGCTCAGCCTGATCGTGCCCGAACGGTGGTTGAGCCGCCGGGCTGAAGCGGAGAGAGCAGTAGCGTAACGCCAGACCTGTGATGAAGTGCGTTGGCGTTGGCAGCCAGGGCTTGACAATTGCCCCAGCCCATGCTATCATCGCTCACCGTGACCGCAGGAATGCAAAGGCCGGTCAGCCGACCGGTCTTTTTTCTTGGCGGATGAACTGCGGCGTAGGGTACGCGAGGTCATGAGATGCTGAAACTGGCTTTCATCTTTGCTCTCATCGTGGTGCTCCTCGGCAGGCGCTGGAACCTGGGGTACGTGCTGCTGCTGGCCTCAGCCCTGTTGGGGGTGCTTTTCAGACTCCCCGCGCTGGAGGTGCTGAAGCAAACATGGATCGCCGTGATCGATCTCAAGACCCTGCGCCTGGTGGCCGCCGTGTTGCTCATCACTTCGCTGGGGGAACTGCTGCAGGAAGTGGAGAGCATGCAGCGGCTGATCAACTCGCTGCAAGAGCTCGTCACCGACCCCCGGCTGGTGCTGGCCATCATCCCTGCGCTCATCGGCCTGTTGCCCATGCCCGGCGGGGCGATGATGTCAGCCCCGATGATCCAGGAAATCGGCACGCAGCTAGAACTCAGCCCAGAGCGGAAAACCTACCTCAACTACTGGTTCCGCCACGTCTGGGAGTACGTTTTTCCGCTGTACCCGGCGCTGATACTGATGTCAGGCATGCTGGACATCCCGCTCTCCCGGCTAGTGCTGGCCCAGGCCCCTCTCACTGTGGGCGCCATCGTGGCTGGTGCGGTGGTGGGGTTGCGGGGGATCGAGAAGCCGGAGAAGCCCCAGCCCGCGGTTGGGGGAGCGCAGCGATGGCATAGCCTGCGGACGCTGGCGCTCAGCATCTGGCCTATCGCGCTGGTGATCGCCCTCAGCCTCGGTTTCGGATTGGAGTTGGCGCTGAGCCTGGTGGTGGCCATCGTGCTGGCCGCAGTCGTCCATCGGATGAGCCCTCGGACTCTGGGCGGGCTGCTGCGCCGGAGCCTCTCTCCTGGCACAGCCCTGCTCCTGTTCAGCATCATGATCTTCAAGCAGATCGTGCTGGCCAGCGGCGCAGCCGACGCTATGTCAGCGACCTTCAGGGCCTGGGGGATCGCGCCGCTGGTGACCGCTACCGCCGTGCCCTTCGTCATGGGGCTGTTCACCGGCCTGACCATCTCCATGGTGGGGATCGGCTTTCCCCTGCTGCTCCCTTTCATCTCCGGCAGCGAGGTGTACCTCAACTACGCCGTGCTGGCTTTTGGCGCCGGTTTCATCGGCGTACTCCTCTCGCCGATGCATCTCTGCCTGGCCCTAACGCGGGAGTACTTCCATACCGAGTGGGTACCGCTGTATCGACTGCTGCTACCTTCGACGGCTGTGGTGGGTGTAGCGGCGGCCGTGGCGTGGTTCATCGCCTGAAGAAAGACTCACTCAGCCGGGTGGTTCCGCGTGCAAATGGCGCGTCACGTCTTGACATTAGCCTGTGCCTGGTGTAAAATAAGCGTGGATTGGAGGTATTTGATGAACACGCGATTCATTCTTACCGACTATGTAGAGCACGCGCTGGCGCACGCTGTCTACGACAAGCTGGAGGACGAATCCTTCGCCGGACGAATTCCCCAGTGCAAGGGAGTAATTGCTTTTGCATCCACCTTGCGCGAGTGCGAGAATGAATTGCGCTCTACTCTGGAGGATTGGATCCTGGTCGGTCTCAAGTTGGGTCATCCCTTGCCGGTGATCGTCGGCATTGACTTGAACAGGGAGCCACGCTATGAGTCGATGGTCGCCGTGTAAGCGTCGAGACTTCATCCGCCGACTTCGAAAAATCGGCTTCGACGGCCCGCTTTCTGGCACACGCCACCAGTTCGTGATCTTCGGCCAACATCGCCTGGCAGTGCCATCCAATGCCGAGTTTTCGGTGACCCAGCTTCGGATGATGTTACGTGAAGGTGAAGAAATCATAGGCCGTCGCATCTCCGTGCATGAGTGGAACAACCTGTGATCGCCAACTGCCCAGATCACTGAGAAAACCCCTGGCTTCGGGTGAGGCCAGGGGCTTTGGCTTCCAAGGGACTTCAGAAAGCAATAAGGATGGTCAGGCCCGCGAGGAGCAGGAGAAGCAGAGCAGCCAGGCAGAGGAGATCGGCCCGGCGCAGTCGCAGTTCGTGCAGCGAGGTGCGGCGCACGCCAGCAGTGCCCAGCGCCCGCGCCTCCAGCGCCCGCCCCACGTTCTCGCTGCTGCGCAAGGCGGTGACCAGCAGCGCCACCAGGATGGGCAGCCGGCTGCGGGCACGGGCGAAGAGCGAACCCTTCCCCAGGTCCAGACCTCGCGCCCGCAGTGCGTCCACGATCTGCAGGTAGATGCTGTGCAGCGTGGGCAGGTAACGCAGGGACAGCGAGAGGGTCAGTCCCCACTCGTAGGGCAGCCCCAGGCGCACGAACCCCTGCACGATGGCCCGCTGCTCCGTGGTCAGCAGCCAGACGAAGAAGACGAAGGCCAGCGCGTCCAGCCGGGCGGCCATCAGCAGGCCGCGCAGGAGCGCCGGCAGCGTGACTCTCACCCGCCAGAACTCCAACAGCACGGGCTCGGCGCGAGGCATCAAGGGCAGCCACAGCAGCGGCACCAGCAGCGTCAGCAACAGCATCAGCCGCCAGATGCCCGCGATCCGTGTCCAGGGAATACACGCAGACGCCAGCAGCACATGGCAGGCAGCCAACACGCCCAGGGTGACGGGGAAATTGGGCAGCACCAGGAGCAAGACAGTCATCTCCACGATGAAGAGGAGTTTGACGCGGGGATCGACTCGATGCAGCCAGGAGGCACGCTGCACGTAGAGATCGAAGCTGAACATCAGGCCACTCCTCCGCCGCCTTGCCCGTGTGTTGAGTGCATGCCAGCATAGGCGCGCACGAACTCCCCGACGGTGAGCACATCGGCCGGCAAGCCGCAGGGGGCCAGACGCTGGGCCAGGCGGGTGATCTGCGGCGGCACGAGCCCGGCGATTCGCAGCCGCTCGCCTCGCCCGAAGGCCTCCCGTGGCGAGGCGTCCAGCAGTACATGGCCCGCGTGGAGAAGGATGACCCGCTCGGGCCCCTTGGCCACCAGCGCTATGTCGTGGGTGATCAGGACGATGGTATGCCCCTCGGCGTGCAGGCCGGCCACAGCGCTTTTCACCTCGCTGACGCTGTCCCAGTCCAGCCCGCCGGTGGGCTCGTCGAGGATCAGCGCCTGCGGGCGCATGGCGTAGACGGCCGCCAGCGCCACTTTGCGCCGTAGAGCGAAGCCGAGCACGGCCGGTGGCGCGTCAGCCACCTTCTTCAGACCGAAACGAGCCAAGGCGTCGGCGGTGCGAGCGCGCACCTCCGGCTCGCTCAGTCCCAGGTTACGCGGCCCGAAAGCGATCTCCTGCCACGTCGTAGCGGCGAAGATCTGGTGATCGGGGTTCTGGAAAACGTAACCCACGGCGCTGGCCAGCTCGCGAGGTCGCAGGCTTGATGTATCCTGCCCCAGCACGCGCACCTGACCCCGCGTGGGCAGCAGCAGACCGTTGAACTGCTTGGCCAGGGTCGTCTTGCCCGCGCCGTTGGGGCCGATGATGGCCACGTACTCGCCCGCTCTGATGCGCAGGCTCACATCCCGCAACGCCCAGTCGGCCTCCGGATAGGCGAACCAGACCTCGTCGGCAGCGATGATCGGATGCTCAGCCATGTGCCCATTCCCATGTGCCCATTCCCTATGAACCACAGACTGCACCGATCACACAGATTACACAGAGGGGCACAGTCGGTGAAATCCGTGTCATCTGTGGTTCCTCTCCTCCCAGGAGCGAATGTGGTAAGCGACAATGGCCAGCGACACGTGCACGTTCAGCGATCTCCCCTTGCCGTACATGGGCACGAAGACAGCATCGTCGCAGAGGGCCAGCGTGGCCCGCGTGATGCCGTGATCCTCGTGTCCCACCACCAGGCAAACCTGCTGCGGAGGGACGTAGGCAAAGTAGGGCAAAGCCTCATCGGCGATCTCCAGTGCGCAGATGCGGAAGCCTTCGTCACGCAGCTCGGCCAGGGCGACCGTTGCCTCCTCGATGTAGCGCCAGGGCACCCGCTGTTCCTTCCCCCTTGCGACCTTGGCGATGGTGGGATTCGGCGGCGTGGGCGTAATGCCGCACAGAATCACCTCTTCCACCCCGCATCCGTCGGCGATGCGGAAGATGGAGCCCACATTCACCGGATACTCGACGCTCTGCAAGACGAAGACGATGCGGTGCTCCGGCGGGTGCGTTTTGCGACAATGGCGCAGGAAGCGCTTCAGTTCCGTGCCGCGGAGTTGTCTCACGCTCACAAACTCCAGTCTCGGTACATCACGGTTTGATGGCGAGGAGTTGCACTCCGAGCCTACGTTCGGGAGTGCAACTCCCTCACATCGGGACTCTCTCACATTGGGTAGGATCAGATCGCGCTCGGAGCAGTGCCTTCACCCCACTGCCGACGAGCCTCATCGCTGAAAATGTCCGCCATCTCCTGCCCCAAGAGGACCACGTTGACCTCCCGCACTCTACAGTCGGCATGCTGGGCCAGGAAATCGCGCACCGTGCGGAGGATCACCTGGGCACAGAGGGGCTTGGGAAAGCCGAAGATGCCCGAGGAGATCGCCGGCAAGGAGACGCTGCGGACATTATGTTGAGCGGCCAACTCCAGCGTACTGCGCACCGCCCTGCTGAGCTTGGCTTCTTCATCACCGCTGCCCCACACAGGCCCCACGGCGTGGAGAACGTAACGGGCGGGGAGGTTGCCCGCACCGGTGATGGCCGCGCTGCCCGTAGGCACAGGCCCATGGTCGCGCACCCAGCGGTTGCTCTCCTCCTGAATCTGGTATCCACCGCGGCGGACGATGGCTCCGGCCACACCGCCGCCGTGCGCCAGGTGCTCGTTAGCAGCGTTGACGATAGCCTCCACAGGCTCCTTCGTCAGATCGCCGCGCACGACGCGGATGGTCTGCCCGGCAGCCATTCGATGTTCGAACACGATCTCACGCATGATGGCCTCCTTCAACAAGGATATGCTAGCACAGGCAGGCTAGATTGTCAAAGCAAGCCCTACCCGTCCCAANNCCAATCTACCAGTTCACCAGTCTACCAACCTACCGACATGACATTGCCACAGAATGAAATCTGTGCTAGAATTGATCCAGAGGTGTAGAGCATGCGTGTACTCCTAGCCAGTCC
This sequence comes from Anaerolineales bacterium UBA3071, assembly GCA_002366755.1. Lineage (GTDB taxonomy): Bacteria > Chloroflexota > Anaerolineae > UBA3071 > UBA3071 > UBA3071. Next base: position 482 of record DFBV01000209.1, on the reverse strand, counting down.
TGAATCGAAAGTATGGTCATCCCGCAAGCACATCCCGCTGGGGCTGGGATACCTGGCCGCCTGCCTGCGGGAGGCAGGGCACGAGCCAGTCATCTTCGATGCCGCCGTGGAGGACGAACCGGTGGAAGCGGTCATCAAGCGAGCCGCCAACGCGGGCCAGCCCTTCGGGCTCATCGGCATCTCGGCCACCACGCCCCTCGTCCCCGATGCCTGGGAGATGGCCAACACGGCCAAGAAACTGGGGCTGACCACGATTCTCGGCGGGCCACACCTGACCATCATGCCCCTGGAGTCCATGGAGAGGCCCTTCGTGGACTACGTCTTCAAGGGAGAAGGAGAACAGGGACTGGTGGAACTGGTGGACGCGCTGGAATCAGGGCGCGATCCGGGCAACATCCCTGGCCTCTTCTTCCGCCACAACGGCCAGGTCGTGGCCTCCGACCGCTCGCCGATGGTTGAGGATCTGGACAGCCTGCCCTTCC
>DFBV01000149.1:373-12676 GCA_002366755.1 Anaerolineales bacterium UBA3071 | reverse complement strand
GAAGAGCTCATCGTGGCCCTCTGGCGGCTGGTGACCGACGACGACCTTGGGGCTGAGCTGCGGGACAAGGGATTCAAGCGGGCCCGCGCCTTCTCCTGGGACAAGACCGCCCGCCGCACGCTGGAGGTGTACCGGCGGGTGGTGGAACACGGATAGAACACGGATCGCAAGACAGTAACGGATTGAATGCAGGATGATACCGGATTGGTTAGAGCGCATGGTTTGAGAGGTTTTTGGTTTGCCCCTTTCGTGGTAAAATGATCTGGCAACAGCCTTGCTTTTTGGGGCGAGGTAAGTATAATTCACACAGAGGATACGTGGGAGGAACGAGCTATGATTCGCGTCAAGCCACCAGTCCGCATTCTGCTGATCGCCCTGGGCCTGGGCTGGAGCGTGGACCTGTTCTTCTATGGCAAAGCCCTGGGCATTTCCGCTCCCCTCTTTGTGCTCTTGCTGATGGTCGCCCTCTTTGGCCTGGGATGGCTGGAGGAGGTGAGACCGGTTCGGCGCAACCTCTGGCTGCTGGCCCCGCTCATTTTCTTCGCCAGCATGGTCTTCGTGCGGGCCAATCCCTTCGTCACCTTCCTCAACGTAGTGGCCAGTTTGGCGCTGCTGGAGTTCATCGCCCACTTCTACGCCGCCGGCCACCCACAACGGCTGGGACTGGTCGGCTACCCCCTGGTTCTCCTCCGCACAGCAGTCAACGCCCTGGTCCGGCCAGCGCCCCTGGTGTCGGCCAGCATGGATCTACAGGCCGCCCGTCAGCGGGGCGGCCGCAACCTGTTGCCCGTGATCCGTGGGCTGCTCCTGGCCCTGCCGGTGCTGGTCATCTTCACCCTCCTCCTGGCCTCGGCCGACCTGATCTTCGCCGACTACCTGGAAGACCTCTTCAGCCTCGACATCCTGCCCGATTTGCTGGAACTGCTCTGGCGAGGGATCATCGTATTAGGATCCGCTTGGTTCTTGGCTGGCGGCCTGGCCTACGCGCTGGGCCGCAGCCAGGCGTCGGACGACCAGGGCGCTCTGGAGCAGGCGCTGGGCAATTTAGCTCAGGTCATATCGCTCGGCTTCGTCGAGGTGGCGACGGTGTTGATCTCGGTGGATTTGCTGTTCCTGGTGTTCGTGGGGATTCAGTTCGCCTACCTGTTCGGCGGGCGGGCCAACATCACCGTGGAGGGATACACCTACGCCGAGTACGCCCGGCGTGGCTTCTTCGAGTTGGTGGTCGTGTCGGTGCTGACGCTGGGCCTGAGCCTGGGACTCCGCTGGCTGGCGCGCCGCGAGACGGGCCGCCAGGTGCGGATCTTCAACGGACTGAGCAGCCTCATGGTAGGGTTGGTACTGGTCATCTTGGCCTCGGCCTTCCAACGACTACGTCTCTACGAGGCCGCCTACGGCTATACCCAACTGCGACTGTACAGCCACATCTTCATGGTCTGGCTGGCGGTGGCCTTCGTCTGGTTTCTGGTCACGCTGTGGCTTCGGCCCGACCGCTTCGCCATCGGCGCATTCGTGGCTGCCCTGGGCTTTTTGATCACCTTGAACGCCATCAACCCCGACGCCTTTATCGCAAAGCAAAACCTGGCCCGCTACGAGGTTACGGGCAAACTGGACGCTTACTATCTGACCAGATTGTCCGAAGACGCCGTCCCCGCACTGGTGCTGCCCGTAGACCGGGTAACTGGCGAGGAGCGGAAGGTGCTGAGTGACCACTTGCGCTACCGTCTGGAGCGCATGGGGGCGAGCACTCGCTGGCGGAGCTGGCCTTCGTTCCACCTGGCCCGGCGGCGAGCCTATGAGCTGCTAGCCGAGCCCTGAAGGACAACTTGCTTCCCATGCCGAAGTGGGGTATCACAGGTTGTTGAACCCCAGTTAGGCGTAGAAACTGAGGTAATGATGAACCGAAAAAGCACGGTTTGGCTGTTAGCGACTACCGCAGGAGTGACCCTTGTTTGCATCATAGCTATTGGATTAATGGTCGGGGCTTTTTATGTCACACAGAAGGTTAGAACTGCCGCTATCGTGTCAGGCTCTGACGAAGAGCAAATCAGAAGGGTCATCGAACACGAGTCTTCCACGCAGCCTCTAAATCTGAGTAGGGATGAGTATTTGGGCATCGAACAAGTGGATATAGAGGGCGAATGGGCTGTAGTGGAGATTAGTGCAAGATATAAGGCCACTGATAAGGCAGTGCCAACTGGTGGTGGGGTTATAATCGCTCGAAGAGTTAATGGCGAGTGGATAGCGGCATTTAAGGGAACCGAGCGGTATGTTGAATGGCTCCAAGAAGTCCCAGGTGCTCTCATTCTTGCCGAAATAGAGCCACTTCTCCGCTAACCTGTATTCCCGTTTCTTCCGATAAGCTTAAGGAGAGAGATGAACAGAGCAGCACGACTTATCCTCTGTTTAATCGCGACCATGTCCTTTTTCGGACTTTCCCCCAGAGGCGAACCTCAAGCTGCCCTGGTAGCTGAGACAGCAGATTATAAGCTTCCTTATCCTGCTGGTAAGACGTACAAGCTTGTTCGGGGCAACGACGAGGCTCCTAGCCACAAAGGGTCTGCAAAATATGCCTTCGATTTTGATTTGGCATCAGGGGATTCAGTGGTTGCGTCCAGGGCTGGCAGGGTTGCTTTCGTAAAGGAGGACTCAGACGAGGGGGGCCCTCACCGGTCGTATGCCAACAAGGGCAACTACGTCGTTATTGACCACGGTGACGGCACTTCAGCTCTGTATTTACACCTTCAAAAAGACGGTGTTTTGGTGGAGGTAGGGCAACATGTCCTGCAAGGACAAGTCATAGCCTTGAGTGGAGCTACAGGGTGGGTCCAAGGCGATCCACCAGACCACTTACACTTTCAGGTCCAAAAAATAGTGAAGGATTTGTGGTACACACAGTCCATTCCGATTGCTTTCGCTGACGTTAGTGATAACAACGGTGTCCCCTCTCTGGGCAACGAATATACGTCTGGCAATTCTGAACCCGAAGTACCCGAATACACATCCGCGCCGCAGGTGGTGAAAGCCTTTTACGAAGCATGGCAGGCGAACAATTTGGATAGAATGATCTCTTTAACCGAAGCGAGTCGACGGGAGGCTCTCGGGCTGGCGTTGGCTCCCATAAGTGAGGGGGCTTCTTCGGTTGAATTCCGCAATATGAACTACCGATTGGTGCAGGAAGAAGCAAATAGAGCGACCGTCCGGGTCACAGGGGTGATGATCTGGAACTTTCTTGGCTTACCTGGCGAAGGCGCGGTCAGAGACGATATCTCGCTTGTCTATACCGGCGGTAAGTGGTATCTTACCACTTTCCCTCTAACTTTGGCCCGATTGGCTCCGCCATAACCGGCGATGTCACCAACTAACACATAATTCAAAGGAGCCCCGATGAAAGAAAAACATAGAATTGCTCCTCATCCAGCAGCGTTCAGTTTCACTCTAGCCTTGCTCTTGGTATTGACAGCCCTACTTGCGAGCTCTTGTGGCGAGAGTTCCGAGGTGCGCTCCTTGAAAGCGACCATAAGTGCCCAGGCCACGCAACTGGCAGAGGTCGCTACAACCACAGTGACTAGGCTCGCCAGCCCGACTCCGCCTCCGGCGACTGTCTTCGCTAGCCCGACTCCTCCCCCGCCGGAGCCCAAACCGCGTGCATCCTTAATACCAATCTGGTCAGTCAAATGTGGAGGTGAGAAGCCCCTCGTAGCGGGAGACGTGGTTGTAACTTCGACAACTGAAGATTACCTAATGGGGCTTGCGCGGGTGACTGGGGATAAGCTGTGGGAGTGGGAGGTGGAGGGCACAGCGTTTGCAGGCGATCAAGAAAGAGTCTATGTGTATGCGGCGTATTCGAGACTATACGCTCTTGAGTTGTATACAGGAGAGCGGGTGTGGAAAATCGAACATCCAATGATGGCCCCGTGCGACCTGGGGTCTGGCGGTAGTGGCATACTCTATCTGTATGATGGTATGCTCTATTTCACCATGTCTACGGGCGGAAAGCGGCACTTGGTCGCTGTAGATGCCTCATCTGGAGAAGAGAAGTGGGTTTACCACTCTCCGTCTGTTGCTGCGATCGGTGTCAGGCTCCTCCCCGAAGGACTTCAGGTAAGCTCATCAGGATTCGATACTATGGGACTAGATCCTCAAACAGGAGAAGTACTGTGGGGTCCGGGAGAGTCTAAGAGAGAACCTTCCGAATGGGATATTGGCGACGTGCGGCTTCTCTATCACCAAGGAGAAGCTGTTGATCTATCTGATGGAACGATAACATGGACATGGGATCGTGCTGCTATAGGTCATCCCATAGGTGTATGGAGTGACGTCGTTGTGTTGAGTAAAGGTCCCAGCCTCTATGGCATTAGTGCCGAAGACGGTGTAGAGCTGTGGGATCTGGACTTGCAAGGGCCCCATTACTGGGCAGGGGCACCAGGAGGGGTAGCGATTCTCGTGAACCCCGCTGGCGTGCATGGGGTAGAGATAGCCTCTGGCGAGCGGATATGGAAGGTACGGAAGGAAGTCGAGCTTGACGCGAGGGGGGTGAGTAAGACCACGTTGGCCAAGTTTGCCCTTACGGACATAGGTCTTCTCTTTTTCAGCGGGGAAGGTGGTACAACTTTAGATTTAGTCGATCCAGCAACCGGCGAAGTCAGGTGGATGAAGGAAGTCTCTGGTTGGGTTGAATCAATTGTTGACGCTGGCGACTCAGTCTTGATCGTCTCGGGGGCTACTAATATCTCCTATACCCTAACCGCATACGAGAAGGTTCGCTAGATTCTGGTGGAAGGCTCTAAGCATCTTTACAGGGGATGAAGGCCAGCACTCGTTGGCGAAGCTGGCCCTCGTTCCACCTGGCCCGGCGGCGAGCTTATGACCTGCTGGCCGAGAGACGGAGGGGGCTCGTTTTTTGGGGAGGGGCAGGGTATAATTAGTCACTCCGACACACACGGCGGCATCAAGGCCAAACCGGAAATCTGGAATCCAAATGATGACCGACGGTAAACGCATCCTCATCCTGACTCCGCAACTGCCCTACCCGCCTTGGCAGGGCACGGCCATCCGCAACTACAACCTCATCGTCCACCTGGCGGCTCGCCACCGGTTGCATCTGCTGTGCTTCCTCCAGGAGGGGGACGAGTTGTCTTCCGACTCCCCGCTCTTCCGCCACTGTCAGCGCATCGAGACCCTGCCCGCGCCGCAACGCACGCTGGCCCAGCGGCTGCAAACCACCGCCTTCTCCCCACTTCCTGATATGGCTCTGCGCCTCGCTTCCCGTGCTTTCCAGGAGCGACTGGCAGACCTGATCGCCGAAGAGACCTACGACGTGGTGCAGATCGAGGGAATCGAGATGGCCCCCTATGGGTTGTGGCTGCGCGCTTGGCCTCGCTTCGCCAACCTTACACCCCGTCCGTTGCTGGTTTTCGACGACCACAACGCCGAGTATCTCTTGCAACGGCGCGTCTTCGAGACCGATGTCGGGCTGCCGCGCCGCTGGGCGGGCGCGCTCTACTCACTCATCCAGTGGCGGAAGCTGAGCCGCTTCGAAACGCACGTCTGCCAGCACGTGGACGGCGTGGCCGCTGTCTCGCAGGCGGACGCCACGGCGCTGCAGCGTCTGGTGCCTGGGCTCGACCCCGCCATTGTCCCCAACGGCGTGGATCTCGAGTTATACGACGTGTCCACCTCACTAGCCAAGCGCGGCGATGTTCTCCTTCATCCTTCGTCCTTGGTTTTCACAGGCAAGATGGACTTCCGTCCCAACGTGGACGCCGTGCTCTGGTTCGCCGATCAGGTGCTGCCCCGCATCCGTGCTGCGCGACCTGGGGTGCGGTTTTACGTCGTAGGCCAAAAGCCTCATGCTCGACTCGACTCGCTCCGGCAACGGGATGACGTGACCCTCACCGGCTGGGTCGAGGATGTGCGTCCCTACATCGCCGGGGCGGCGGTGTGCGTTATCCCCTTGCGCATGGGGGGCGGCACCCGGCTGAAGGTTCTAGAAGCTATGGCCATGAGCAAGGCCATAGTCTCCACATCGCTGGGCTGCGAAGGGTTCACTGTGGCTGATGGACGGGAACTGCGAGTGGCTGATACACCCGAGGACTTTGCCGTCACGGTGCTGCAATTGCTGGAGGATGAAGCGCAACGGGCCGCGCTGGGTCGCACCGCCCGCCGCTTCGTCGAGGACCACTACAGTTGGGAAGGGATTGTACCAAGGATGGAGGAACTCTATCGTCACGAGCAAGGAGAAGCAGACAGTGGATGAGAGGGACAGAAGCGAAACAAGAGAAATGAGGTGGATCCCGCGCCGGACTGCCCGGCAACAATGGCGGCTGGTTGTGTTGCGTGCACTGGGCCTGGCGGTCCGTCCCCTATCCCCTTTCTTTCCCGCTTCTCTTTCATCTCCTTCGTCTCTGTCTTCTCTACTTGTCGTTCGCCCAGACCATCTCGGCGACCTGCTCTTCCTGACCCCCGCGCTGCGCCGGTTGAGAGAAGGCTTTCCCGAAGCGCACATCACGCTGCTGGTCGGCCCCTGGGGGCGGGAGGTGGTGGGACGTTGCCCATACGTGGATGAGGTCATCACCTCTCCCTTCCCGGGATTCACACGGCAGCCCCAAGGCTCACTGCTCGCCCCCTATCGTCTGTTGCTGCAGGAAGCCCGCAGACTCCGTAGACACCGCTTCGATCTGGCGCTGATCATGCGCTTTGACCATTGGTGGGGTGCCCTCCTGGCAGCGGTGGCCCGCGTCCCTCATCGCATCGGCTACGCCATTCCCGAGGTGCGCCCATTCCTCACGCAAGCGGTACCCTATGTTGTGGGGAGACATGAGGCGCAGCAGAATCTGGACCTGGTATCCAGTATCAGATATCAGATACGAAATGCTGAGGACAGGGCTGGCGATTGGAATGACTCTCCGCTGGGGTTTGCACCGACGACTGCAGAGGACGCCTGGGTTGGGCGTTGGCTGCTCTTGCAGGGTGTGGTGCCCGACCGTCCTCTGGTGGCCATTCATCCCGGCGCGGGAGCGGCGGTTAAGCTGTGGATGCCTGAGAAGTGGGCGGCCGTGGCCGATGTGCTAGCCGAGCGGCGCGGCGCACAGATCGTGCTCACCGGCTCGGGCAGTGAGCTGGACTTGGCCTGGGCAGTGGCTGCTCGCACGCGGACGGACCCGCTCGTCGCCGCTGGTGATACGACGCCAGGGCAACTGGCGGCGCTGTACCGCTGCTGCCGGCTGGTGATCGGCCCTGACTGTGGGGCGCTGCATGTGGCCGTGGCCGTGGGCACACCCACTGTGCATCTCTACGGGCCGGTAGATGCGAGCGCCTTCGGGCCCTGGGGCGACCCGTACCGCCACCGCGTGCTGACCAGCGATTGGCCCTGCGTGCCCTGCAACCGGCTGGACTTCCCTGCCGAGGAGTTGCACGCTCATCCCTGCGTGCGAGACATCCGCGTCGAGCAGGTGCTGGCCGAAGCCGAATCGTTGCTGGCCGGCGCATGGTAGCGCAGATAGCGGGATAGCAACGGATCTGGTCAGCGGGACAACGCAGAGAGCGGAAAAGGCAGAACCTTCCGTTCCTTCCGCTCTTCCGCTGACGGAACCCTGGGAGGTGACCAGGATGGGCAAGTACAAGCTGTTGCTGCATACTGGGATCATCCCTGGTGGCCCGACGTGCCGGAGTGGTCCTCCACCGGCTGGGTGATTCACAATGAGGCATGGGCGAACCATCCGATGGAAGGGCTGGCTGACCTGGCCGCCATCGCTGTCGAAGGGTCTCCTTGAGCCGATGGTGTTCACTGCCACGTTGGCTCTGGATAGCGTGACAGGGCTTGCGGTCCAACGCCTCGACCCCACCGGCGCGCCCGTGGCCGCCTTGCCTTATCGGGTGCTGGACGGGCACAGGGCGCGTTTCGTGGTGGACCTCGCTGCGCAGCCGGGCCTTCTTTTCTCCATAACTCTGACACCTCGTCGCCAGCGCTACCTGCCGCTGCTGCTGCGCGCTCGCTGACATGCGGGGTTTTCGAAGCAGTTCGGCGACATAGGCTCAGCAGATGGCGGGAACCTTGAGCAGCGACAGGGGTTGATGCTGCTTGCCACCTGATTCGGGGGCTGTTCCGCGCCTGTTTTTAGCAGGGATTTGCGTGACGTGGAACTGCTTCGTTTTCCCATGCGGATGGCGGCTTGGCTTTTGGGGTAAATTGAGGTACAATAGCCCTACGCCCTGGAGGTCTGCAGGGAGGTGTGTCCTCCGGTGACGTCAAGTAGAGGCCCGGACGACTGGAAGCAAACGAAGAAAAGGCTCGGATACCCATCACGACGAGGAGAAGATATGGCACAAGTAGAAGTATTGGAAGAACTCAAGAAGTTTACGATCCCAGAGCGCCTAACATTTGTCGAGGCCGCCTTGCGTCTCATTCGTGAGGAGCTTCAGCAAGCGGTCCAGCCACTGACCCAGGCAGAGAGAAAACGTCAATTGGCTGCGGCAGCTGAGGCTCTACTACAGGATTATGCAGCGGGCGGCGAACTGACCATCTTCACGACTCTCGACAGCGAGGACTTTTATGCGTAGAGGCGAAATCTGGCTCATCAATTTGGACCCCACGGTCGGCGCTGAGATCAAGAAAACCCGCCCCGCAGTCATCGTAAACGATGATGCCATCGGGATTTTGCCGCTGAAAGTCATCGTCCCTGTCACCGAATGGAAAGATCGCTATGCTGTAGCACCGTGGATGGTTCGGCTGGAACCCGATGCAGAGAATAGTCTGGATAAGCCTTCGGCAGCAGACGCTTTCCAGGTGCGCTCGGTGGCACAGGAAAGGTTTGCGCGGCGACTGGGAAAACTCTCCGACACAACGATGCAAGAAATCACCAGGGCATTGGCAATTGTGCTGAGCATTGAGCTATGACTACGTCTCTGGCTCGCAAAAGGACGCCTACGCTCGTCTCTGTTCTCCGACGCTGGCGAGGACTGGAGGGGTGTGTCCGCTGGTGACGCCAAGTAGAGGCCCTGGACGAACCAGAGGCAGGCGAAAGGAATAGGTTCGCATACCGATGAATTAACCGAAATTCGCCCGCCCCTTTCTTTGTGCAAGGAGATGTAACAATGAGAACCAAACGGTTAGACATGATGAGCTTCTTTACTGAGTGTGCTTATAGTGATGCTCAGTTTTGTGGCCTGCGGAGGGCCAAGCGAGCAGCGGAAGGCACTGGAAGAAGCAGGCCTCGTGGAGCCAGTACGTGCTTCACCTGAGGCTGTGCCGCCAAGGTTGCATTTGAGATCCGGGCGCAACAAGCGGGCACGCCGTACAGAAATGCGCGTTACGATGTGATTTACAACGATGGCACCTTCGCCACCATGCACATCATGGCCGAATTCAAGGAGAGCCCCGAGGAGCCATGGCTTGAGCACAAAGCCAAAGTAGAATGCAAGAAGGTGGGAGAACAATGGCAGTGCGAGTCGTGGATGCATTTTCAATTGACTGCAGAAGAGAGGGCCAAGCTAGATGCTGCAGCTACAGCGACACGGGCGACCATCGAGGCTATGGCTGCTTTGGAAGCAACCGCTACTGCCATTGCAGAGGCCACAATCGCCCCTCAAGCGACTGCTACTGCCGTTGCTCAGGCGCTACAAGAGCTAGAAAGTCTTAGGGGGCCGAGCAGCAAGTGTCAAAACGGGAGGGTGGTTATTAACTGCAACGTTGTGGTCATTGGTACAGAGGGTCGTGGTGTAAGACTTCGTGAAGGAGTTGGTTACAACTTCCCAACGTTGGCCGTATTAGACGAAGGTGCATTTCTTCGAGTACTAGGGGGACTGGAACAGACTAATGATAGCACTTGGTGGCAAGTAGGCACCCGGGACGGCGTGAAAGGTTGGTGCATTGCTGACTACATTCACCCATTGTTAGAGTGAAGGATATTTTGGAGTAGATCGGTAGGGCGGGCGAACTCCGCACTCCCTTCGGGTCGGCTAACACGGGCTTTGCGGCTCACTGCATTCGCCCAAATGCTTCGCACTTCGCAAAGCCCAAAAATGATGAGCCGGAAATGGAGCGAAGCGGAATTTCCGGCTCATTGATGATTATCCGCAATGGTATTCAATCAGTGGCGGTATATGAACAGCAGTGATTTGCTTCGAGAAGGCTTTGCAACGTGGCAGCGATTCCGCCCAGACTCAGAGCACACGCTGATAGCCAGTTTACCAGCGGCGGCCGGCGTGTATGTCATTCGCCGCAGGCGGCCATTTGGCCGATTCGTGGGGGAGACAGATATCGCCTATATCGGCTCCGCCGCCAGTGTGCAAGGTCTGAAGGGCAGGATCCGGCAGTACTTTCATCCTGGTCCCACGCAGAGGACCAATCAGCGCATACGGGCTCTGATTGAGCGGACAGATGATCTTGAGTTGTCTTCTGTGGAATGTCCCAGCGCTGACGATGCAAGAAAGCTAGAAAAACGCCTTCTTTCGCAGTGCGATACTGAACACGGTGAACTGCCACCGCTGAATAGACGAGAGTAAGTGCCACAGCGGATAACAAAACGTTTGCGGCTCCGCGCCTTCGGCGCTTTGCCCAAAGCACGCCTGTGGCGGGCCTTCGCAAACCCCTGGACGTTGAATGAAATGCCCAAGCCCGTCCACATAAGAACTACAATAGGAGGCGATGAATATGGCATTTAAAGTGGTCTTCCTTGCCCATGCCCCGGATGCAGAACCAGAGAAGCACAGGGGCGTGATTGAAACGTCCAGGTACAAGCTCTTTGTAGTGGTAGTCAAGGATCAAGATCAGGCAGTTGAAGTGTGCAGAAAGCTGGTCAAAGAGGAAGGTATTCACTCAATCCTCCTCTGCCCAGGATTTACACATGGAGATGTGGCGGAGATAGCGGAAGCGGTGGGGGAGAACGTTGCTGTTGCCGTAGCCAGAGGAGACGGTCCAAGCAGCAGGGTTTCAGCGGCGGTAAGGAAAAGGGAAGGCTATTTCTCAGAAAAAGGACGAAATTCCCTTCAGAGGAGGATTTGAGACAAGATCATGCCTTTGACACCGATGCTGACTTTGCTGGAAGAGGATAAACACTGGTGGTTCGCTACCCGCACGCGGGCCATCTTGGTCTACCTGGATCGCTACGCGGGGCCGGGAAAGGATCGCCGTGTGCTTGATGTCGGCTGCGGGGCAGGGAACATGGCCCATCATCTGGCGCACTACGGTCACGTGGTGGGTGTGGACAACAACCCACTGCCGCTAACTGTGGCTCGGCAACGCGGACTGGACGTGAGGGAAGGGCTGGCCGAGGACCTGCCCTTCGAGGATGGTGAATTCGACCTGGTGGCGCTGCTGGACACCGTGGAGCACGTGCCTGACGAAGGGGAGATGGCGGTCTTCAGCGAGTGCTGGCGAGTGCTGAAGCCGGGCGGCAAGCTGTTGGTGACCGTGCCTGCCTTCATGTGGCTCTGGAGCCACAACGACGTGCTCAATGCGCACCACCGGCGCTATACGGTGCCAGAACTACGGTGCAAGCTGGCCAGCGTCGGCCTCCGCACGCTGCGCGGTTCCTACAACAACTTCCTCGTGTTTCCCCTGGCCGCAGCGCTCATCCTGCTGCGCCGTGGGGCGGAAAGGGAGCCAGACCTGGCTTCGCCGCACTTCGACGACGAGGCGTACCAGGTGGAGATGGAGCCTGCGCCGCCCCTGGTGAACACGGTTCTCAATGGTGTGGGCTGGCTGGAGGCGCGACTGCTGAAGCTGGCCCCGCTGCCGGTAGGCACGGGAATCGTTCTCGTCGCCGAGAAGCGGTCAGCCGAGTCAGCCGATTGAGCCGATGGAGCGGATAACATCGGTTGAGCCGGCTTCATCGGCTGAATAGGGACGCAGGGGAGCAGGGGGGCGTCGAGTCTGCCTTCCAACTTCCAACTTCCAACTTCCAACTTTTAACTTCCATAATGATGAGCGAACAAGTGTACGGGCGGCAGGTGGTGCGGGAAGCACTGCGGGCGGGGCGACGGCGGGCCACCCGTCTCTTGCTGGCCGAAGGGGTGCGGGAAACGGGCATCCTCGCCGAGATCGTGTCCCTGGCCGAGCTGGCTGGCTGCGCGGTGCTGAGGGTCGAGCGGCGGGAGCTGGATCAACTGAAGGTCAAGCACCAGGGAGTGGTGCTAGAAGCATCGGCTTACCCTTACGCGGACCTGGCGGCCATTCTTGCCCTGGCCGAGCAGCGCGGCGAGCCGCCCCTGTTGTTGGTGCTCGACCATTTCGAAGATCCCCGCAACGTCGGCGCACTGCTGCGCACGGCTGAAGCGGCCGGGGTGCATGGCGTGGTGCTG
>DFBV01000149.1:0-219 GCA_002366755.1 Anaerolineales bacterium UBA3071 | reverse complement strand
CTGGTGCGGGAACGCTGCGACTGGTTGTTGAGGTTGCCTATGCTGGGCTGCGTGGGATCTCTGAATGCGGCCGTGGCGGGGTCTATTGTGCTGTACTGGGTGCTGCGCTGCCGGGAAAGAGGAAAAACGACGTGAGACGTGTCTTCAATGCCTATCTCGTTGCCATTGCGTTTGCGCTCGCCGCAATGTTGATTCTTGCTTGCCAGCCGCCTGTGGTCA
>DFBV01000035.1:546-10725 GCA_002366755.1 Anaerolineales bacterium UBA3071 | reverse complement strand
GGCCTGATCCCCCTGGCCGATGTACGCCTCCACTTCCACGATGCGCCCGCTGAGCCGCTGACCGCCTGCGGCGAACTCAGTCGAGCCGCCTGCAGTGAGCCCAGTCGAACCGTCGAGGATACGCACCAGCCGCTGGCCCAGAAGGTGGCGGGCCACGGTCAGCGTGTCTCGGGCGTAGAACGCTCGCTGCAGCCGCTCTCCGTTTCCCACGCTATCCTCCCGCGACGGGGCTGAAGACGAGAATGAACAGCTTGTCGCTGTGCTGTAACGATGTCCTTCTGGCCTGCTCCAGATGCGCTCTGTTATTCATGCTATCCTCCCACGACGGGGACAAAAACGTGCAGCTTGTCCCCGTCCTGCAACGAGGTAGTTTTCGCCTGCTCCAGCCGCACCAGGCGGGCGTTGACGAAGAGGCTGTACCGATAGGCGGCCTTGAAGCCTTCGCCGCGGAAGACGGGCCCGAAGCCGGGGTATTCTGCCTCCAGGTGGCGCAGCACATCGGCCACGGTGACCGATCGCTGCTCCCACTCCAGTTGCAGCGTGCGCTTTCCCACCTGCCGCCACAGCGGTTCCCCCAGTTTCACGCTGACTTGCATCGTCTCCTCGATCTCCTCGCCAGTCTTCCTTTCATGTTGTTGCCATTCTAACACAAAGATGTCCAACAGGCAACCGATGTTGGCAGGGCTCCAGTACTACACACTCCTCTACTGGGTTGGTTTTCACCCCACCAACTACTTCGATGGTGTCCCCCAATTGAGTTGGTGCGAGTTCTGCTCGCTTTTTCACCGCAGAGACCGCCGAGCACGCTGAGAGAACCACTCGAATCTCTGCGTGCTCTGCGTGTTCAGCGGTAGATCAAGGACGCCAGCACGAAAGCGGTAGACTACCACTACTTCGAAATAGCGTGAATCGTGATTTGACAAGATGAGGCATATGTAGTAGAATGAACACGTGTGCAAGTGCAGGGGCGGAACTCTACGATGTCTCTCTTTCCTACTGAAGGTAACATCTCAATCAAAGATGTAGCCAAAGCGGCTGGCGTCTCTCACCCTACCGTCTCTCGGGCCTTGGCCGATAGCCCTTTAGTCGCTGCTGAAACCAAGCAGCGCATTCAGCGCATCGCCGGCGAGATGGGCTACATTCCCAGTGCCATCGCCCGCGGGCTGGTGACCAAGCGCACAGCCACCGTCGGCCTGGTCGTCACCACGATTGCCGATCCCTTCATCAGCGAAGTCGTGCGGGGCGTCGAGGAGAATGCTCTCGACAACGGCTACAGCGTCATCCTCTGCAACTGCAACGCCGAGCCGGAGCGCGAACTGGTCTGCGTGCGCACCCTGCGGGAGAAGCGGGTGGATGCCGTCATCGTAGCCTCGTCGCGCGTGGGCAGTCTCTACGTGCCGTTGCTGCAGGAACTGGGCATCCCGGTCGTGCTCATTAACAACCAGCACGAGGGGCACTACGTGTACTCTGTCCGTACCGACGACCGCAGAGGGGGGTACTTGATCGGCGAGCATTTCTGTTCCCTGGGGCACCGCCGCATTGCTTACATCAGCGGTCCTCCCAACGCTCATTCCAGTCTCGATCGCTTGGAGGGCTGCCGACTCGCGTTGCAGGAACGTGGTCTGGACATTCCCGATGAGTGGGTCGTGCCAGGAGACGGCCGCACCGAGGGCGGAGAGGCTGGGGCGAACCTGCTGCTCCGCTGCTCTCCCCACCCGACAGCCATCTTTTGCTACAACGATGTGACCGCCATCGGCGCGTTACAGGCCGTCAAGTCGGCTGGCCTGTGCATGCCTGCTGACCTCTCCCTCGCCGGCTACGACGACATCGCCTTCGCTGCCTTCGTAGACCCACCGCTGACTACCGTAGCCCAGGCCAAGTACACGCTGGGCCAGCGGGCGATGGACATGACGTTGAGCCTGCTGAACGGACAGGGGGAAACAGACGACGTCGTATTCACTCCTCACCTGGTAGAACGTGCTTCATGTGCCCCTATACCCCCAGAGGTGTCACAGGGTTGAGAGGGGTACAGCGAACGTAGAAAGGAGGTGCTGACAGGAGACGATCACAGATGATACATTCATCCTTGCCTCGGATTCGACCGAGGCACCGCGAGTTCGGACAACCATTCCCCAAGCGTGATCTAGTTAAGGAGGAAAAACGATGAAACGCTGGACACCGATTATGGCACTGTTTGTGGTCGTGGCCCTGATCCTGACCGCCTGCCCGTCTCCCACGCCGGAAGTCAAGGTGGTCAAGGAGACGGTGATCGTTGAGAAGGAGGTGGTCAAGGAGGTACAGGTTGGCCAACCAATCCACATCGTCGCCCGCTGCAAGGCCGCCCCGCCCCACGAGGAAGGGCGCTGCAACAACCTGGTGAGCGCCGTGGGCGCCGCCAACGCGGCCCTGGCCGAGAAAGGTGATGACCGCCGCATCGAGTTGGAGATCATCCAGGACAACGCAGACTGGGGCGACTACAAGACCGAGTTCGAGCTGGCCTCCGACGCCGGTCAAGCCCCGGACATCGTCTGCTCCG
This sequence comes from Anaerolineales bacterium UBA3071, assembly GCA_002366755.1. Lineage (GTDB taxonomy): Bacteria > Chloroflexota > Anaerolineae > UBA3071 > UBA3071 > UBA3071. The sequence continues at coordinate 8,189 of DFBV01000035.1, read as the reverse complement.
GCCACGAGCACATCGGCGACTGGGGCCCCGCCGGGTACCTGGTTGACGTCACCGCCATGCTGGGCGACTATACCGAGTTCGACGACGTGATTGACGCCCTGTGGGCCTCGACTGAATGGAATGGCAAGCGCTGGGGTGTCCCGCAGGACGCCGAGGCGCGGCCGATGTTCTACAACAAGACGCTGCTGGCCGAGTTGGGCTGGAGCGACGCGGATATCGAGAGCCTGCCGGATCGCATCATGAGCGGTGAGTTCACCTGGGAGGACATGTTCGACACCGCCGAAGAGGCCGTCAAAGCCGGAGTCGTCAAAGAGGGCAACGGCTGGTGGCATCGTCCCAAGAACGGCGGCGACTTTTTGTACTACTACTACACCGCCGGTGGCGAGATCGTCGGTGACGGCGACGCGCTGATCTTTGACAAAGCGGCCGCGCTCAAGGTTTACGAGAAGCTGTACGCGGCCGTGGATCGCGGCATCCTTTCAGACACCCGCCTGGACGGCGACTGGACCGGCTGGCACACCGGCATCACGGACGGCGATGTCCTCTTTGCGTTCGGCGGTTCGTGGAACTGGGCCGAGTGGTTCAGCAACTACGTGGCCGACCGGGGCGGACAGGACTACCTGTGGGAGCACTTTGGCTTTGCCGCCATTCCGGGTATGGCCAATGGCACGGGCAAGCCCACCACGCTGACCCACCCGCTGATCTATATGATCAGCTCGGCGTCCGAACATCCCGACCTGGCGCTGCTGCTGATCTCCAAGGCGTCGGTCAAGGAACTCAACACCGACTATGCGATCGCCAGTGGCCACCTGGGCATCCTGAAATCCCAGGCAGAGTATGGCCCCTACATGAGCGCTAAATTCTTGACGCAGGTTCTCCCGCTGCTGGACGTCACCACCTTCCTGCCCAACAGCCCCCACTGGAGCGCCTGGTCAAACGGCTACTATGAAGGCATCCAGGCCGCAGAGTCTGGCTTCTCCGCGGAGGATGCGCTGGATCTCGCAGTTGACTATCTGCAGAATGAGCTCGGCGAGAACGTGGTCATTCGCTGATAACCACAAAAAGCAAACTGGAGAGGGGGGGGCATCCCCCCTCTCCCTTATGATTCTGAAAGGAGGCATACCCATGGCAGAGGCTGTGATGGGCCGCAAAGTGATACGGGGCCAGAAGCCGCCCTCCCGATGGGCGCAGTTCAAGGCCACGATGGGTGCCTGGGGCTTCATGGGCCCGGCCACGGTGCTGGTGCTGGTCTTTTTCTTCCTCCCCGTTGTCATCCTCTTTGTCATCAGCCTGACGGATCTGTCCAGTTCTAACTTCAGCGATCCCTTGACCTTCGTCGGTCTCAACAACTATGTGCGGCTGTTTAGAGACAGGTTTTTCCCCAAAATTCTGGGCAACACCTTCTTCTACGTTGCCGTTACCCTGAGCTGCTTCAACGTGGGGATGGCGCTGCTGCTGGCCCTGCTGACCACCCACATCAACCGTCGGGCGGGCTTTTTCTTCCGCCTGATATGGTTGCTGCCGCGCATCACCCCTTCGGTGATCTACATCCTGATGTGGAGACGCATATCCCACCAACCCCCTTTTGGCCTGATCAACCAGTTGCTGGCGCCGTTCGGCGTAGAGCCACAATACTGGCTCTTTGAACAGCCGTGGCTGTTCGTCATCCTGGTGAACGGCTTTGTGGGGGCTTCTTTTGGCCTGATCCTCTTTAGTTCGGCCATCGAGGCGATTCCCAGAGACCTTATCACCGCCGCCAAGGTGGACGGCGCCTCCACCTGGCAGAGCATCCGCGACATTGTCCTGCCGATGATCAGATGGCCCTTGCTGTTCGTGACCACCTACCAGACCCTTTCGCTGCTCACTTCCTTTGAGTACATCTTGCTGCTGACCGAGGGTGGGCCGGGTTTGTACACCACCGAAGTGTGGGCGCTCACGGCGTATAAGCGAGCGCTGAAAACCTACTTTGGCCATAACCAATGGGGCTACGGCGCGGCCTGGGGGTTTGTCCTGGTGATCATTGGCATTGCGATGTCCATCATCTACCTGCGCGTCTTCCGCTTCAACGAACTGGTGCAGGAACCCAAGATTGACGTGCTATAAGGAGGAGCCCCAATGACTACGGCAACTTTTGAAAGCGGATCGCAATCTGGCGTCAAGCGCTTCCTGGGCCGGACACTCCCTTACGTCCTGCTGGTCCTCAGCATTTCACCCATTGTGCTCGGCTATGCCTGGCTGATTATCGCTACCTTTTCCTACCGCACCGAGGGTTTGTTCCCCATAGATGCTGCGGGCAACATCGGCGGATGGACCTTGAGCAACTGGAGTTTCTTGACCGACCCGGCCATCTGGCGAGTCACCCTGAACTCGTTCGTTCTGGCGGTGGGCATGGTCATCGGCGTCGGCTTTGTCTCGTCCATGGCGGCGTATTCCCTGTCACGGATGAACTTTGCCGGGCGCAAGGGTTTCCTCTCCCTGACGCTCCTTCTGCACGCTTTCCCCAGCGTCACGCTGCTCATCGCCATCTTTTTCGTCCTCAACTTCCTCTCCAAGATTCCGGCGATTGGTGCCTGGTTTGGCTACAACACTCTTGGGGGGGTGGCGCTGGTGATGATCAGCCTGGACCTGCCGCTGGGCATCTGGCTGATGAAGGGCTTTTTCGACAACCTTTCCTGGGACATGGAGCGGGCCGCGCTGATTGACGGTGCCTCGCGCTTCCGTGTCTGGTGGGAGATCATCATTCCCCTGATCAAGCCTGGTCTGGCTGCGCTGGCCATCTTCAACTTCCTGTCCGGCTGGTCCGCCTTTTTGATCCCCTTTACGTTCACCGTGGGTAGCAAGGTAGCCAACCTGCCGGTCTACATGAGGCAGATGATCAGCGACACCGCGCCGACCAATTGGAACATGATCGCCGCCGTGGGCATGTTCCAACTCATCCCCGTGTTGATCTTTTTCATCTTTACCCAGGAGATGCTGCTCAGTGTCTACGCTGGCGGGAGCAAGGGTGGTACGTAGAACATAAAACGTGAAACGCGATACGTGAAGTGTGGATGTGACATCTTCCATTTGCATCACACAGCACACAAACTGTAAGGAGAAAACAGATGAAAGTCGAACTTGAAAACCTGACTAAACGGTGGGGCAACGTGGTGGGGGCTGACTCGATGAACCTGGATGTCAAGGATGCCGAGTTTGTAGCCTTTTTGGGGCCTTCTGGCTGCGGGAAGACGACCACGCTGCTGATGGTGGCGGGCATCTACAAGCCGACCGCGGGCTTTATCCGCTTTGATGGCCAGGTGGTCAATCACGTGGCGCCCAAAGATCGCAACATCGGCATGGTCTTTCAGAGCTACGCGCTCTACCCTCACATGAATGTCTTCCAGAACATCAGCTACCCGCTCAAGCTCAAAAAGATCCCCAAAGACGAAATGCAAAAGCGGGCGCAGCGGGTGGCGGACATGATGGGCATCGGCCATCTGATGGACCGCAGGCCGGCCCAGCTCTCTGGCGGCCAGCAGCAGCGCGTGGCCCTGGGCCGGGCGCTGGTCAAGGAGCCCCAATTGTTGCTGTTCGACGAGCCGCTCTCCAACCTGGATGCTCGTCTGCGTCTCTCCATGCGCAGCGAGATCAAGCGGCTGCAGATGGGACTGGGCATCACCTCCGTCTACGTCACCCACGACCAGGTGGAGGCGATGACCATGGCCGACCGCGTTGCGGTCATGAAGGATGGCAAGCTGCAAGCATATAGCACCCCGGACGAACTGTACGACCGGCCGCGCACGCTGTTCATCGCTGGCTTTGTGGGCAATCCGCCGATGAACTTTCTGGAGATGGAAGTTGTCCGCGAGAACGGCGACTATCACGCCCGCCGCGAGGGCTTCGATGTGGTCATTCCCTCGGACCGAGGCGAGAAGGCCGCCGGCAAAGGCAACGTCATCCTGGGCATCCGCCCCGAAGACATAACCATCAGCGACGAGGGCACCCCCGCCGAGGTATTCATCGTCGAATCGCTGGGCCGCGACGACCTGATTAACATGCACATCGGCGAAGCCAGCATCCATGTGCTGGCCGATCCCGTCCTGGGCTTGAAGATGGGCCAGAATGTGAGGCTTGACTTCAACACCCACAAAGTACAGTTCTTCGACCCAACAACGGAAAAGTCACTGCTCTGGGCATAGAGTCTCGTCCGGTGGCTGTTTGAGTTGATGGGGCCCCGGCGAACGTTTGTCTTATCGCCCTTTGCTTGTCCAGCCCGACGATGCCCGTGTCCCCAACGGAGAGATTGTCCAGCCCAGAGGCCCCTCCGGCAGTCTGGAGCATGTTTCGCTTGCAAAACGAAAGTTGGCCAACCTTGCCAGCGCCATCGGGGTGTTGAACTCCTGAAGGTGGAGGGATGCGTGAGCACGAGTCCAGACTGGGTGATCTACCTACAATCGTTGAGTTGGGACGCGGCCATAAAGATCTCTCTGGCTGCCTTACTGGGCGCCATTGTTGGCCTGGAACGAGTGGCGGGAGGTCATCCGGCTGGCCTGCGCACGAATATGATGATCGCCATCAGCTCCTGTCTCTTTACCATTCTATCCATCGAGGGTTTCTCCATGCAGGGCTCATCCCATGACACAGCCCGCGTTGCCGCTCAAATCGTCACCGGGGTGGGCTTCTTGGGCGCCGGTGCCCTGTTGCAGACCAAAAGGCACATCCGGGGGTTGACCACAGCCGCCACGATCTGGCTGGTGGCGGCCATAGGCATGGCAGTGGGGGTCGGTGTTTACTTTGTCGCCATCTTTACCACGATTCTGTCTACAGCTCTGCTGGCCCTGCTAGCGCCCATAAGCGAGCGATTGGAACGGCGCGCGGAGGAGCGGTGGAAAGTGCACCAAGCCGCCCCAGAGGAAGGGAGCGAGACAGAGATGAAAGAGACGAGGAAATGAAGCTTGTGAATTGAGGGGCTAAGTTTCTTTACAAACAGAGCAAAATCAAGGCTGTCTTCACGATGTACGGCAGCAGAACCTCATGAATTCCTTGATCTGGAGCGAGGTTTCGCAAGGTGAATAGCAAGCAACGGGTGTTGGCTACCATCAATCACGTTGAGCCTGACCGCGAGCCAGTGGACCTGTGGGCCTTGTCTCCCGTCACCGACAACCTGCGCGCTCACTTTGGCGTGCACGATGACGAAGGCGTCTGGCAGGCCCTGGGTATTGACTTGCGCTCCGTCTGGCCGGACTACATCGGGCCACCCCTGCCCGCTCTTGACGATGGCAGTTGGATGGACTGGTGGGGCCTCCGCAAGCGTATGATTGGGCCGTTTGAAGAGGTCGTCGAACCGCCGTTGGCCGATGCTCAAACCGTCGCCGACGTCGAAGCTCACCCCTGGCCCGACCCCGACTGGTTCGACTACGAGGGCCTGCGCCCCACCTGCGAAGCCTTGGGCGAGTACGCCCTCGTCATCCGCGACCCCGGCCCCAATGCCACCTGTGTCCTGCGCCTGGCCATGTTCCTGCGCAGCATGGAAAAGCTCATGACGGACCTGGCGCTGAATCCCGACCTGGCGCAGGCCATCATCGAACGGGTGGAACGGTTCTACTTTGAGTTCGACCGGCGCATTCTGGAGGCCGTGGGCGATCTCACCGACATCTACTTCATCGCCGACGACGTTGGCGTGCAGGACGGGCTGATGATCAGCCCCAGGATGTTCCGCCAGTTCGTCAAGCCCAGCTTGCAGCGCTTCATCGCCCAGGCCAAGGAGTACGGGCAGCGGGTCATGTACCACACCTGCGGTGCTGTTCGCCGCCTGATACCCGATTTCATCGAGATGGGGGTGGACATCCTCAATCCCATTCAGGTATCGGCCAACGGCATAGACCCCGCCGGACTGAAGCGGGATTTTGGCGACGCTCTTTGTTTCCACGGCGCGCTGGACATTCAAACCGTCTTATCGCAAGGCACGCCCGATGAGGTGCGCGCTGAGGTCGCGCGGCTGTGCCGGGTGCTGGGGCAGGGAGGTGGGTTCATCCTGGCCCCTACCAACAACGTCATGCCCGAAACGTCCCTCGAAAACATCCTGGCGTTGTATGAAGCGGTGCAATAGGATCACGTTTCACGTTTCACGCAAGCTTGCGTCTACCGCTGCGCAAGTCTTTTTCTTGCAGGCCGTTCTTTCATAGTCTCCCGCCATTGCGTTGACGATGTTTGTAGTAAGCCACGGAGCGTAGCGGAGTGGCGTTTTGACGGCACTCCACTTCGTTTCGTGCCTGACTACGAGCCATCAACACGTTGCAGGGAGACTACCCGTTCTTTTGGAGGTTAAAACACGATGTGCGACGTTGACATCATGATGATCGGCCACTTTGCCCAAGACAAACTGGTGGTGGATGGCAAAAGCGAGATTGCCTCCGGCGGAGCCGTCTACTACGGTAGCGTGGCCCTCCGGCGCATGGGGGTGAGTGTGGCTGTCGTCACCCGGCTGCACCCCGACGACTTCCCGCTGCTGGACGAACTGAAACAAGAGGGGGTGCAGGTCTTTGCCACGCCAGCCCCAGAAACCTCGGGCATCGAGAACATCTACAACTCGGCCGACATGGAGCGTCGCATCTGCAAGCCGCGGGGCTTTGCCGGTCCCTTCCGGCGGAAGGATATCCCCGACCTATCGGCTCAAGTGTACCTGATCGCGCCCATCATCGCCGGCGAAGTGGACTTATCCCTGCTCAAATCGCTGGCTGCTCGCAGTCCGGTGGGTCTGGATGTGCAGGGCTTTGTCCGGGTACGCGAAAATGATCACCTGGTCTTCCGCCAGTGGCCCGACATGGCCGAGGGTCTGGCCCACGTGACCTACCTCAAGGTGGACCGCGCCGAGGCGGAGTTGCTCACTGACCAGACCGACCTGCGGATCGCCGCCCGCCAACTTGCCGCTTATGGCCGCCCTGAGAACGAAGTCATCGTCACTCAATCGTCGGGCGTCACCGTCTACGCCGGCGGGCGGATGCACGAAGCCCCCTTCACGCCCCGCTCCCTGGACGGGCGCACAGGCCGGGGCGATACCTGCTTTGCCACCTACGTGGGCAAGCGTCTGAGCGCGCCGCCCGAAGAGGCCGCTCGCTTCGCTGGCGCCGTCACCACGTTGAAACAGGAGCAACCCGGCCCCTGGCGCGGCATTGCGGATGACGTGGCGGCGGTGCTGACGGGCAGGTGATCAGATCCCAATGAACCAAATCCCAAGCTGCTTTTTAGTCATTGACCCGCATGTACCATCACTCGGGCACTTGAGCGCCATCACAGGAGTGGTCCTGGCAGTGCTGGTGACGCTGGCGCTTACCAGTTGCGCCTCCCCCACGCCGCCTGCGACACTCCCCGCCCCACCGCCTTCCTACGAAGAGCTGGTTCGCCACTACGCGCCGGTCATCCACCAGGGCGCGGCTTCCGACCAGGACTATATCACCGCCGTGGACTTTGACGGCGACTGGGTCGGGGACAACAACTGGGAGAACCAACCCACGGGCGATCTCTCGGCTCGCGTCTACTATTCAGTGGCGGAGACGGAGACACACTGGTTTCTCTTCTACGCTCTCTTTCACCCCCGTGATTACACCCGCGACCCGTGCGAAAAGTCCGACGGCTGCCACGAGAACGACCTGGAATCCGTCCAG
>DFBV01000035.1:0-482 GCA_002366755.1 Anaerolineales bacterium UBA3071 | reverse complement strand
GCAGACCGATCGGTGGGAGGGAGTTTTCTCAAGGTCAGAGGTTCGATTCAACTTGAGGGGACCCACCCCATCGTCTACGTGGAGACGTATGGGCACGGCATCTATGGTCAACGCAAGATTCTCCTGCCGCGCAGCGTCGTCTACCGCGTGGGGGAGCAAGCCGAGACACCAGAGAGTCTCAAAGATGACGATGTGTCGTACCAACTTGTCCCGATCTATGATACTCTCTGGGCGCACCGGGATGAAATCGGCCCCGGACAGGCTTTCGACCAATCCTTTGACTACCGAGGCCACACGTTGCCGGCGGCCATTGACGGTGAGGATTATGGCCAGGACAAGGCCAACACTCCCTGGGGCTACATCCAGGAGACAGGCAGTATACTCTCTCGCGGCGATTGGTTCCTCGACCCGGCTAAAGCCTTAACTTACCACGCCAACTTTGACGGCGAGTTTTCACTGACGTATCTTTACAATGCCTACCA
>DFBV01000234.1 GCA_002366755.1 Anaerolineales bacterium UBA3071 | reverse complement strand
GAAAGGGCAAAGCCCTTCGGGCTGATCATTCCCAGCCCCGGGCCCCGCAGGGGCTTCGCCCTCTTTTGGCGCGGGGCTGGAAGCCCCGCATCCCCCCAGCACAACCCGCTCCAGCAAAGGCCCTAATAGCCATCGGGCTGAAAGGGCAAAGCCCTTCGGGCTGGTGATATCAGCCCCGCAGGGGCTTCGCCCTCTCAGCGCGGGGGTTCACCCCCGCATTTCTCCGACACAATCCCGCTCCAGCATAGCCATTGCTGTCCCCTCCGAGTGATGCTGTCGCTGGTTCTTGGCATATCGCACGACCATATCCAGCATCTTGGCTCCGAACGAGACAACCCCGTATTCAGCCTGCCAGGCAAAGTGGATATCCACATCCAATCCGTGGTTGACGAAATGAGAACTGTTGCCCTTCACCTGACCAATGAATGTTGATAGAGCGATCTTCGGGGGAACTGAAACCACAAGGTGGCCATGATCCTCAATACCACCTACAGCATCCACAAACGCGCCTAACTCAGTTGCTTTGGCAGCAATGACGTTATGCAGCGAGTTCTCCCATTCGGGCGCGATCAAGGGCTCTCTGTTCTTGGTCCCCCACACGAAATGATAGAACAAGCGCCAGTAGGGCATTGGATGTACTCCTGTTGATTTGCAGCAAGGGCCCTGAAGCCATCGGGCTGAAAGAGCAAAGCACCCTGAAGGGCGCTCAACTTCAGGGCGCTTCTAGCGCCCTTCGCCCTTTCAGCCTGGGGGTTCAGTTCAGCCCCAGGCCACCCGGCAACGGTTAAACAACATCCAGACGGGAGACCGCTTGAAGATCGCAAACCTGCGCCCTAGCCAAATGCCCCGCCCAACACCTCCTCCAGCGTCGGCTGGCCGATGACCTGCAACTCGTAGCGCACCCGCTGGAAGGGACGCTTGATGCTCAGCACACAGCTCAGGCCAATGGGCATGGCCACAATGACCACGTCGCAGGGGATGCAAAGCCGAGGTCAATCGAGCACCTAGGCTCTTGCCTCGGCAAAGTCCTCCTTGCTGACAACACTGCCTTTCGCAAGACCGCCCAAGGGCGTGGCCTTTTTCGTCGGCGCGGTCACATACTGCACTACCAACTGCTTAAGGGCAGTAATCTCCTTCTCCAGGCGATCCAGTCGAGCATAGATCGCCGGCAGCGGTGCGATACTCGTTTGCGTGATTTGCTCTATTCGCTCCAGCGTCACCCCCTTTTCTTCTGGCAGTTCCTGGCGCAACGTTTCGTAGCTACCCCCTTCGCCAGCCTCGTAGTGGGCACGCGCTTCGGACAGCCGCTTCTGCAACAGGGGACTGGCGACCAGCTTCGCATCTACCAAGTCCTCGTAGCCTTCCAGAGTGAGGACGACGAAGTGTGGTTCGCCCCTCCTGGTGACCACCAAAGAGGCCCCTGAGCGGTCAACTTCATCCAAGACGTCCTTCAAACGATGGCGAAAATCGGTTGTGCTAATGGTCCTGGTGAAAGACATTGTCGCCATAGCCTCCTCCCCAAACAATATCAGCCGTGTAGTTCCCGTGGTAAAGAACCCCGCCTTACTGTATCCATTGTACACGAGAGCGGAGCGAAAGACAAGCGCAGCAGCCCCAGCAGACCCATGCGCTTCTTGCGGACTGGAGAGCCCGCTCCCTAGCCAAAGGCCTCACTCAACACATCCTCCAGCGTGGGCAGGCCGATGACCTGCAACTCGTAGCGCACCCGCTGGAAGGGACGCTTGATGCTCAGCACACGGCTCAGGTCAATGGGCGTGGCCACGATGACCATGTCACAGGGTGTGTCGTTGATCGTCTGCTCCAGCTCGGCGATCTGGTGTGCACCGTAGCCCATGGCTGGCAGCACCGCGCCCGTGTTGGGGTACTTCTCGTACGTTTCGACGATGGAACCCACAGCATAGAGCCGGGGATCCACGATCTGCGCCGCGCCGAAGCGCTGGGCGGCCACCGTCCCCGCTCCGTAGGCCATCCCGCCATGGGTCAGCGTGGGGCCATCCTCAATGACCAGTACCCGCTTGCCCTGGATGGCTCCGGGATCCTCGACGAAGATGGGCGAAGCGGCCTCGATCAGCGTCGCCTCGGGGTTCGCCGCCCGTATGTTGGCCCGCACCGCGGCCACGTTGGCCAGGTCGGCGGTGTCGATCTTGTTGATCACCACCACGTCTGCCAAGCGCAGGTTGGCCTCGCCGGGGTGATAGCGAGTCTCGTGGCCCGCCCGGTGCGGGTCCACCACCACGATGTGCAGGTCAGGCCTGTAAAACGGCAGGTCGTTGTTGCCGCCATCCCAGACGATGACATCCGCCTCCGCCTGAGCGGCGTCCAAGATGCGCTGGTAGTCCACGCCAGCGTAGACCACTACACCGCGGTCAATGTGCGGCTCGTACTCCTCCCGCTCCTCGATGGTGCAGTTGTGGCGATCCAGGTCCTCGTAGGTGGCGAACCGCTGGCAGGCCTGCTTGACCAGGTCGCCGTAGGGCATGGGATGGCGCACGACGACCACTTGCTTCCCCTTGCCTCGCAGGATATCGGCAACGCGGCGGGTGGTCTGGCTCTTGCCGCTGCCCGTGCGCACGGCGCAGACAGTGACCACCGGCACGCTGGCCTGCAACATCGTCGCCTTACCGCCCATCAGACGGAAGTCCGCCCCCGCCGCCAGCACCAGCGAGGCTCGGTGCATCACGTACTCGTGGGAAACGTCGCTGTAGGCAAAGATCACCTGATCCACGTCGTACTCGGCGATCAGGTGTGCCAGTTCTTTTTCCTCGTAGATGGGGATGCCCTGGGGATAACCCGGCCC
>DFBV01000067.1:5851-6964 GCA_002366755.1 Anaerolineales bacterium UBA3071 | reverse complement strand
GCGGGGGCGTAAACAACGTCGCTAGCGGCAATAGCGCCACCGTCAGTGGGGGCGGAAACAACATCGCCAGCGGCCAGGACGCTTCTGTCGGCGGGGGCGTAAACAACGTCGCTAGCGGCTTTACCGCTTCTGTCGGCGGGGGCGATAGCAACACCGCCAGCGACCGGTACGCCACCGTCCCCGGGGGGCGCTCCAACATGGCCGAGGGCGATTACAGTCTCGCCGCTGGGCATCGAGCCAAAGCCAACCATCGGGGGGCCTTCGTCTGGGGCGATTCCACCGTTGCCGATGTTGCCTCGGAACGGAACGATCAATTCCGCTCTCGGGCCAACGGCGGCGCCCGCTTCGACGTGAACAACGGTCGCTGGGTCAACATCTGGGACAATGGGGCTGGCCGGCTCATCAACACTTCCACCGGCGCTTTCCTTTCCACCGGCGGGGCCTGGACTAACGCCTCTGATCGGGGTCAGAAACAGAACTTCGCCCCGGTAGAGGGACGAGAGGTGCTGGAAGCACTTAGCCAGGTGCCCATCAGCACCTGGAACTATATCGCTCAGGAACCCGGCATCCGCCACATGGGCCCCGTTGCCCAGGACTTCCACGCTGCCTTTGGCCTGGGTGAGGACGAGCGCCACATCAGCACTGTAGACGCCGATGGGGTGGCCCTGGCTGCCATCCAGGAGCTCTACGCGCAGACCCAGGCGTTAGAGGCCGAGAACGCTGCCCAACAGGAGCAGATTGACGATCTGGAGGCGCGGCTTTCCGCTTTGGAAGCGGCCGCGTCCAAGAAGACGGCAGCGGCATACCCTATCCAGACCGGACTCCTGCCAGGCGCAGGCGTCCTCCTGGCCGGCCTGGGGTTGGTTTGGGTGACCCGGCGGGGAGGTGGGCAGTGAAACGAACACAGATGAGCAAGGCTGGCAAACCCGTCCTTGCCCTGTTCGCCCTCCTCCTGCTGGCTTCCGTTGTCCTGGCCCAATCCGGTGACGGCGCTTCGGCTTCGCTCAGCATAGGTTACGACCTCTCCTGGTGGACGGTGGACGGCGGCGGGGCCACCTTCAGCACTGGAGGGGGCTACGCTCTGGGCGGCACCGTCGGCCAGCCCGACGCGGG
>DFBV01000067.1:0-5771 GCA_002366755.1 Anaerolineales bacterium UBA3071 | reverse complement strand
CTGCCACTTGTCCTGAGGTAATCACGTCTTGAGCCCGATCGAAGGGCGAAGGGTTGGTGCTCAAACACGCCCCATAGCGCCATAAGATGCGCCAGGGGCACTCTATCAAAGGCCGCGTCCGCACAACGGACGCGGCCTTGCCCTTGGCGAAAGCGGTGGCCAGGGCAGGAGACACGAACATTGCCCGTCCTCGTTCGGAGGAGAAGACTGCCCAATTTGTCCTTTCGCGGCGAATATGCTAGGATTGCCTTCGTGCCGTTGATCCCCAGTCTACCAATTTACCAATCTACCAATCTACCAGTTACCGTGTGTAAAGGAGACCCCTGCCGACCATGAATGCACAGAAACCGCTGAAAATCCTGCAACTCTCGGCCGAGGTCGTGCCTTTTGCCAAGACCGGCGGCCTGGCCGATGTCGTCGGCTCACTGCCCAAGGCGCTCAAGCAGTTGGGCCACGACGTGCGGGTGGTAATGCCCCGCTACGGACGCGTCGGAATCAAGAAGTTCGGGCTGAAGAAGAAACTGGCTCGCTTCCCCGTGCCTCTGGGCGAGAGCGAAGAGCCCACGGCCATTCTGGAAGGGACTATTGGCGACGATGTGCCCGTGTACTTCGTGGAGAACGCGCGCCTCTACGATCGCGACGGCATCTACATGTACCCCGACGACGCTGAGCGGTTTATCTTCTTCTGCCGCGCTGGCCTGGAGCTGTGCAAGCAAATGGACTGGCGGCCTGACATCCTGCACTGCCACGACTGGCACACCGCCATGGTACCTAACTGGATGAAGACCGTCTACAAGGATGACCCCTTCTTTGCGCAAACCGCCACGGTCTACACCATTCACAATCTGGCCTACCAGGGCATCTTCGGCTACCGCGTGCTGGAGATTGCCGGGGTCGCTGAGCATGGCTTCATCGTCCATCCCGACACAGCCGATCTGAACCAGGTGGTGGACTTCATGGCCCGCGGCATCCTCTTCGCCGACATGGTCAACACCGTGAGCGAGACGTACGCTCAGGAAATCCTGACGCCCCAGTATGGCGAGGGGTTGGATCCGCTACTGCGGGACCGCAGCGACCGCTTGTTCGGCATCCTCAACGGCATTGACACCGAGGTGCTGAATCCGGCTACGGATCCCCACATCGCCATGAACTTCGACGTCAATACGCTGGAACGGCGGGGGGTCAACAAGGCCGCACTGCAGGCAGAAGTGGGACTGCCTGAGCGACCGGATGTCCCGCTCATTGGCATCATCTCCCGCCTGGCGGATCAGAAGGGCTTCGATCTCATCAGCGCGATCGCCGACCCGCTGATGAAGCACGTGGAGTGCCAGTTCGTGTTGTTGGGCACGGGTGATCAGAAGTACCATGACATGTTCGAGCGGCTGGTGAAACGCTACCCGAATAAGATGGGCATCTTCCTGACCTTCAACACCCCGCTGGGGCAGCGCATCTATGCCGGCTCCGACATGTTCCTGATGCCTTCCCGCTTCGAGCCCTGCGGGCTGGGCCAGCTCATCTCCATGCGCTACGGCAGCGTGCCCGTCGTGCGGGCCACCGGCGGTCTGGCCGATACGGTAGAAGACTACGACCCGCGCACGGGCGAGGGCAACGGCTTCAGCTTCGAGGCGTATGATGCCATGGCCCTGTACACCGTCCTGGTGCGGGCCACTGAGACCTACAAGCATGGCGATGTATGGCGGCAGCTCACGCTGCGAGGCATGGAGGCCGACCACTCCTGGACCGCCTCGGCGCGCAAGTACGCGGACCTCTACTACCGTGCACTGGCGACCCGGACTGGGGAGCACGCCCCCGACGAGCGCGACGTCTTCCCTACCAGCGGCCCCGGTGTATGAGCGAGGGACATCACGATATCGCCATGGCCGAGACAACTCAGCCAGAGAGCAAGACGGTCTCTCTCCGTTATGTCGAGAAGCCACGCGAGCCGCTGCGTGAGCCTCTTCCCCTGATTGCCCCCGACATCGTCCATCTACCCCAGTTGGTCGCTTCACTGCCTGCGCCAGCGCGGGAGCGCTTCCAGCGCATCTTCCACGTCAGTACCTGCGTGGGGAAGCTCAACCCGCCGGAGACGATGCACGAGTGGATCCAAGGCTACTTCGGCAGCGTGGAGGCTGTGTTGGAGCAGCGCATCGTCAAGGTGACGAACCTGGTGACCATGGAGAGCGCTCTATTCAACGAGCTACGGGCTCGCCGTCCAATCGAGGCCAGAGCCCCCAGCGATGCGGTGATCGAGGCGCGCACACGGGTGGGTGACCCCTTCTGCCGGCCTGAGCAAGCCACGCCGGAGGACGTCTTCGGCCGTGTGCGGGGGCGGCACTGCATAACGGCCTCCAACATCGCCAAGTACGATGGCTTCCACGGTCTGGTCATCTTCGATGAGCATGATCCACTGGCCTTCGACGCTGAGGAGGTCGCCGATTACGTGGATACCGCCTATCGCTGGGCACTGGACGCGCACGGGATTGACCCAGAGGCCAAGTACTTCTTCTTCATGTGGAACTGTCTGTGGAAAGCGGCTGCCAGCATCCTGCACGGGCACATGCAGATGACGGTGACCAGAGACATGCACTATGCCAAGGTGGAAGCGCTGCGGCGGGCTGCACTGGCCTACAGGCAGGAACACAGTTCTAACTACTTCGACGATCTGTACGCTGCCCACGCCGACCTGGGCTTGGGCTTCGAGCGGGACGGTGTGCGGGTCATTGCCTATCTGACTCCCGTCAAGGAGCGGGAGACGCTGTTGTTAGCCGATGACCTGAACCCCACACTCAGCCGGGCACTGTACGACACGCTGGCCTGTTTCCGTGACCAGATGGGGGTCCAGAGTTTCAACGTGGCCATGTACATGCGGCCGCTGGCCGAGGTGGACGAGGATTGGAGAGGTTTTCCGGTTTTGGTACGGGCGGTAGACCGCGGGGATCCCATCAACCGCACTGGCGACATCGGCGGCATGGAGCTGTACGCGGCCAACGTCGTCGGCACCGATCCCTTCTTCGTGATCGGGCAGTTGAGAGAGGCATTCAACATTTAGTCGCGTGGTCGCGTGGTCAGGTAGCCGCGTGGTCAGGTAGTCAGGTAGGCGCGCAGTCGTGTGGTCAGGTGGTCAAATAGTCGCCCGGTCAAGTAATTGGGTGGCCGGGCTGACCACGCGATTAACCGGACTGACTGACCAAGAGACCAACCAGACCAACCGACCACGCGACTAAGCAACTACGAGACTAATTGCTATGGTTACCAATCGCAAAGATACGTTCTTACACACGCTCGCTTTTGTTCTCGGCTTCTCGATCGTGTTCGTGAGCCTGGGCGCATCGGTAGCCCTCATTGGCTACGCGCTTCACCGTTACATGGTCTGGGTGCAGCGGATCGGCGGCGTGCTCATCATCATCTTCGGCCTCAGCACCATGGGGCTGATCAAGCTGCCATTCCTCTATGTAGACAAACGGGTGCAGATGCAAGCGAAGCCCCGCCGGGGCCATATCTCCTCACTGCTGATGGGGGTCGTTTTCTCAGCGGGTTGGATCCCCTGCGTGGGCCCAGTGCTGGCGGCTATTTATCTCCTGGCCAGCAGCACTCAGACCGTCGGTCAGGGAGCATTGCTGCTGGCCGTCTATTCGCTGGGATTGGGGGTGCCGTTCCTGATCACCGGTGCTGCCCTCAGCGCCATGACCGGCTTGTTGCGCCGCCTGAACCGATACCTCAACGTCGTTTCCGCCATCACCGGCCTCTTCCTCATCACCATCGGAGCGTTGCTGCTCTTGGATCAGTTTCAGCTCCTGTCGGGATGGCTGACAGGCCGCCTTGGCAGCGGTCTAGCAACGGCCGATCTGTCCAGCGACGGGACGGACACCGTCACCTTGCCGTTGGCCTTTGTGGCGGGGTTGCTCTCCTTCCTGTCCCCGTGCGTTCTGCCGCTGATCCCTGGATACATCGGCTACCTGAGCGGGACGGTGGTCGTGGGCAGCAGCGGCTCTGAGAGAAGAGGCTAGCGTCTTATGTCCGAGGCGACACCGAAACTGTCGGCACAGACAGAGGCGCTCGCGGCCCACATTGACCGCCTGGTGCGCAGCATAGCCCGGCGCTGGTTGCTTGTCTTCAACCTGTTGGTGGCGCTGTATCTCGCCGTGCCAGTGGCCGCGCCCTTCTTGATGCACAGCGGGCACACTAGCGCTGGCCAGCTTGTCTACCTGATCTTTCGGCCTCAGTGCCACCAACTGCCGGAGCGCTCCCTCTTCCTCTTCGGTGAGAAAACTATCTACTCGCTGGAAGAGTTGGACGCGGCCGGCGTGCTGCCTGGGACTACGCTGGATAAGCGTCGCATGTTCGTGGGCAATGAGCGCTTTGGGTACAAGATCGCCTTCTGCGAGCGGGATGTGGCCACCTGGGGAGCGATACTCCTGGCCGGCCTGATGTTCGGGCTGACGGGACGACGGTGGCGGCCACTGCCACTGTGGGGATATGTGCTCTTTCTGATCCCACTGGCTGTGGATGGCATCACTCAGCTTCTAGGATTGAGAGAGAGCACCTGGGCGCTGCGCACACTGAGCGGTGCTCTGTTTGGCCTGGCAACGACGTGGCTGGCCTATCCCTATGTCGAGCAGGCCATGGCCGGCGTGCTACACGACAGCAGAAAGCAAGCTCGACAAAGAGTCCGCTCGGATTTGGATGAATCAACGTGAGTAGTGTATACTTCTTGGCTGTCGAGACCAATTGTGGGCGTAGATGGTGAAACGTACAACGTAACTGCTACGCATCGCGTCTCACGAATTACGACACTGCTGAAACAAACCAAAAGCCAACAGCGGTTGAAGCGGATAGAAAACGGAAGGTGATCGGCCCAATCCGCTCCGTCCGATGGCGGTTCTGTGCCTTTTCAGAGGCGTTGAACAACATAGACTGGAGGATTCTGTGGCAAACACGAAGTCAGCGATGAAGCGCGTTCGCAGTTCCGAACGCAAGCGCAATCGCAATCGCATGGTACGCTCCGCGACTCGCACTGAGATCAAGAATGCGCGGCAGTTCATGGAGGCCGGGCAGATTGAAGAAGCTGCTGAGACTACTCATCGAGCAGTCCGCCTCTTGGACAGGGCCGCCGAGAAGGGGATAATCCATCGACGCAACGCGGCCCGGCGGAAGTCCCGTTTGATGCATGCCTTGCACAAAGCTCAGGCAGAAGCGACGTAGGTCTGGCTGCCCTCAAGCCAATGACGCACCATCTGGAGGCTTTCTCCTGGAGACAGTCTGTATGCCAGATTTCCTACTCTGATTCTCAATAGACCTTGCGCCCGCAGCGTTCGCGTAAGGCGTGCTGCCGAATTTGACAATAGAACGTTTGTTCTGTATAATGTCACAGAACAAACGTTCTGTATTTTCATGCCCCATTCACTTTCCACTCTCTTCGCCGCTGGGCCACGAGCAGGAGGTGCGCCATGCGCAAGCTGTTGGAGCTACAGGCCAATCAGATCGAGGCGGTGCTGGCCAGCCACCGCATCCTCGCTCGCGTCTGGGGCGGCATCGTCACACCCCGCTTCGTCCGCTTCCAGCTCACCACGTCCATCGGCACCCGAGTCAACCAGGTGACCCGCCTCTCCGAGGAGATCGCCATCGCCCTGGGTAGCCCTTCGGCGCGGGTCTATCGCAAGGACGGGGCCATCCAGGTGGAACTGCCCTGCCAGCAGCAGCGGGTCGTGCAGTTGCTGTCCCTCTGCCAGAGGCTGGATCACGTCCCTGAGCTGACGGCGATCCTGGGTCTG
>DFBV01000238.1 GCA_002366755.1 Anaerolineales bacterium UBA3071 | reverse complement strand
CGAAGCATCGAATCTCGTCGGCGGTGGCGAGCCAGCCCTCATTGCCGGTCAGCTTAGCGACGGCCTGCAGGCCCGCGTAGATGGCCGCCAGGGTGTAGGGGTGGATGTGCTGGGGGTGCTCCTCCCAGAGGTCGAAGCAGGGGAAACGCCAGAGAGCAGCCAGATATGAGCCGGTGAGGTGGATGGATTCCCGCCAGTGGGAGGGGAGTCGGCTCGCTGTCAGGCGGAGGTGCTCCACCAGGGCCCACAGCCAGGTTCCGAAGCCATCCAGTTGGAAGTTCGGCCACTCGTCGCTCCCTTCTTCTCCGTTCAACGTGTACCTGGTGTGCAGATAGTCTTCCCCGCAGGGCTCGCCCCGCCGGGCATTCTCGACAGCACGCCGGGCTTTGTGAGCGTGACGTGAAATCGTGGCCGCGGCCCAGTCGTGAAAGCGGCGGGCGCTTTCATGTTCGCCGACCAGGTCCATGGCGTAGGCGGTGAAGGCACCGTCGCGAAACCAGGAGTAGCGGTAGCTGGGGAAGTTCGGACAGGCAACGTAGGCGCCGCTGGTGTCCTGATGGGTGCGGATGATGGCGATGCTGCGGGCACACAGGTTCATTGTCCTTGCTCCTTGGTAAACTTCGGCGGCATAGGTCCCCTTGTCTCCTCCTCTCCTTGTCTCGCTGTCTCTCTGTCAACTGGTCAACTCGACCACTATGAGGTTCCAGTATTCGAGGCTGGGCACGGCGAATTCGATATACCTTCCCTGATCGTTCTGGCCTGTGTTGAAGTCGAGGAGGACAGCCTGCGGGCTGGTGGAATCTGGCGAAGCGAGCCAGACTCGTTTCACCTTCTGCTCCGTCTGGTAACGTGCTCGCAGATCATCCAAGGGCGTGGGGTCAGCCAGCAGCAAACCGTTCCACTCCGGGCTGGGGATGTCTAACAGGTTGATCAGGCTGATGGCTTCAAAACCTTTGCCTTGTCGCGTGATGACCCAGACCTTCTTGTAGACCCGCTGGGGATCGGTGGGCTCCAGGCCAATCGCGGGGTTTGCTGACCAGCGGGCGGCAATTCGGCTGGCTGGGCCAACAGCGTTGCTTCCTGCGTCAGGTGTTTGATCGAAACCATCAGGTCAACGCTAAGCGACCGGGTCAACGGGTTGGTGAGCGTTATCAGGAGTTCGACACGTTCGCCAGGCCTGTAGGTGGCTTTGTTCGGATGAAATGCGGTGATCTGTACACTGTCCATTGGCAACGTCTCCAGAAGTGGTGTGGGTGAGGGGGGAGGGGACACGTCAGCCACGCAGGCCACGAGAAGCAGCAACGTCCCAATCCCCAGGAACAAGCTGAAATGATGACACCTGGGGTGCTTCATCCTTTGACTTTGATCGCTCCTGCGGTGAGCCCCTTGACGAAATATCTCTGTAGGAGAACGAAAACCGTCAACACGGGGACAATGGCAATCAACGAACCAGCGAAGACCAGGCCCCAGTCGGAGGCGTGCGTGCCCTGGAAATTGGCAATGGCAATGGGCAAAGTACGCTTCAAGGGCTCGTTGATCGTTGTCAATGCCCAAACGTATTCGTCCCAGGCGCCCAGAAAAGTGAAAATGCCGACGGTCGCCAGAGCTGGTGTGGACAGAGGCAACAGGATGCGGAAGAAAATGGTCAGGTGGGTGCCTCCGTCAATCAGTGCGGCTTCCTCCAGCTCGCGGGGCAGTTGTTCAAAGAAGCCTCGCAGCAGAAAGGTGTTGAAAGCAATGCCGCCCGCTGTGTATGCGAGGATCAAACCGGCCAGGGAATTCAGCAGCTTGAGTCTGGCGGCGAGCATGAACTGAGGAATGATCAACATCATGCCAGGTACCATCAGCGTGGCCAGCAAGGTATAGTACAGCACGTTCTTAGCGGGAAACTCGAAGCGAGCAAAAGCATAAGCAACTGTGGAGGAAAGGAAGATCTCCAGAACGGTGGTGATCAGCGCAACCTGCACGCTGTTGAGAAAGTAACGTCCGAAGTTATTGGAACGCCAGGCAGACAGAAAGTTGTTCCACGTGGGGTGAGAAGGTATAAAGCGCGGGGGAAACTCAAAGACATACACCTGTCCTTTTAGAGAGGTGGGGATCATGTAGATGAAGGGCAGCATCAGGAAAACAGCCCCTACGCTTAGAACCAGGACGAGCAGCGTTTGCCCCAATCGTCGGTGAGTGCGGTAGCCCATGCCCTTTGCCTCCTAATACTCAATCCGCCGCTGCAAGAAGCGCATCTGGGTGAATCGGAAATTCGAAACTACTTCCCTGGCAGTGGATCAGGCCGCGCCTCCTGGAGGGGGCGTGACCGCAAAACCCATTGCAGCAGGCCTCTGACCTCTTCCACGCCCAGAGCCGCGGCCGCGGCTACGAAAATCACCAGGGCCAGGCCCCCGCCGCCCAGAGCCAGCACCCACGATCTGGCTCCGTGCTGGAACTGCAGGAAGCCCAGCAGGGCCAGGCCCATGATAGCGGTGGCCAGCGTTGTGCGGCCCGCGCACCGCAGCACAGACGCCACATCGAGGCCGACCCCGCGCCGCCGGGCGATCCAGAACAGGGCCAACACCTCCAGGGTGATGGCGGTGGAGTTGGCCAGGGCCAGACCGCCGTGGGCCAACCACCCCCTCCAGCAGATGGCCAGCAGCAAATAGGCCAGGAAGCCGCCGATGGCCACGATCAGGGGTGTGAGAGTATCCTCCCGGGCGAAGAAGGATCGGGTGGCGATCTCCAGCACTGAGTGGCTTACGAGCCCCAGGGCGTAAAACCGCAGGGCGAAAAGGACCATCTCCGTGGATTCGATCCCGAAAGCGCCGCGCTGGAAAAGCAGCTCTACGGCGGGCCGGCCCAGCAGGATCAAACCCAGGCTGGCAGGGATGGCCAGAACCAGGATGGCCCGCGTGATTCCTGAGAGGGTGGCCCGGAAATCATTGCTGTTGCCACGGGCGGCCAGGGCGGCGAGGGTGGGAAAGGCGGCCGTGGCGATGGCCGAACCGATGATTGTCTCCGGCACCTGCATGAGCATCCAGCCGAAATTCAGGGCGGAGACGCTGCCCCTCGCCAGGCGCGAGGCCAGGTTGGTGGTCACCAGCAGGTTAAGCTGGAACACACCCATATCCAGGATGCGCGGCCCCATCAGAACGAGCACGCGACCCAACGAGGGGTGGCGCAGGTGGATGGTCGGCTGCCATCGGGCTCTCAGCCGGATCAGGCCCGGGACCTGGATCCCCAGATGCAGGAGAGCGCCAGCGACGACCCCCACCGCCAGGCCGAAGACCTCCAGCGGCGCGGCCAGAAACAGGGCTCCGGCAATGATGCCCACGTCGTACAGTAGCGGGGCCAGAGCCGGCAGCAGGAAGCTCTGGTGGGTGTGCAGGATGCCGGTTAGCACTCCGCTGGCGGCGAAGATGACGGTGGAGAACAGGATCAGGCGCATCAATTGCGCC
Organism: Anaerolineales bacterium UBA3071; assembly: GCA_002366755.1. Taxonomy (GTDB): domain Bacteria; phylum Chloroflexota; class Anaerolineae; order UBA3071; family UBA3071; genus UBA3071. The sequence goes on along the minus strand of DFBV01000238.1, from coordinate 2,546 downwards.
GTGAGCGTTTGGATTTCGGGGGCAAAACCCGGCGCCACGGTTGTCCGCACCAGGATGGGCGCGGCCAGGGCGGTGACCATGGCCAGAGCCGCCGCGGCCAGCAAAACCAGGTTCAGCACCGTGCTGGCCAGCGTCCAGCCTTCCTCGGGGTCATGACGAGCGAAGTAGCCAGCCAGGACAGGGATGAAAGCGGAGGCCAGCGCCCCGCCGGAGATGAGGGTGAAGAGCAAATCGGGGACGTTGAAGGCGGCGTAGTAGGCGTCCATCTCGGGGCCGGTGCCGAAGGTCCGGGCGATGAGCACCTGCCGGACCAGACCCGTCAGTTTACTGCCCAGAAAGGCAGCCATGACGATGGCCGCATTGCCAGCGATACGCCCTCTGAGTCCATCCAGTTTGACTTGGGACATCGGTACCTTGGTCTGTGGTCAGGTGGTCCTACGACCATGAGTGTCCTCAGCGATCCAGGGCCGCCAGGGCCTCCGCGGCGCGGGCATAGTGCGGATTGTACTTGAGGGCCAGTTGGTAGGCCTGCCGTGCTTCGTCTGCCCGGCCCAGGGACTGCAGCGCCCGGCCCCGCCAGTAGTGGGACTGCTCCAGATTGCCCCCGGCTGAGGCCAGCGTGGCCTGGGTCAGGGTCAGCACATCCTGATAACGACCCACCGCCTGGTAGGCTTCGTAGGGGCCAAATTGATACCACAGCATCCGCCACGGGAGCCCCAGCTTCCTCGCCTGGTCGTAAGCGGCGCTGGCCTCTTCGTAGCGACCCAGCGCGGTCAGGTTCGTCCCCACGTTAAACCAGGCGAAGGGGTCAATGGGATCCTCTTCGGCCTCGGCCTGGGCCTGGGTCAGCGCGCCCTGGATCATGGCCGTGTCGTCCAGGTCCTGGCCCAGAATCGCAGCCAGGACGGGCGCCTGCTCCGGTGGGTAAATCACCACGTAGACGCGGTTGAAGACCCGCCACATGGCCTCGAACTCCTCGTAGGACAGGGTAACATCGGGGCCGTGCAGGGAATCGTAGGTGACGACCTGGCTGCTGGCATCGTCGTAGCCGATGACCACGCGGTAGTGGCCTAACTGGTCCCGCTGGCTGCGGATCAGCCACATCTCCGCCGTGATGGGGAAGCCGTTACTCAGCAACTGCTTCACACGCTCCAGGTTGCTGTTCACTCGCGCCAGCGCCCGAAAGCCCACCGATTGGGCGTAAGCGGCCAGTTCCTCCGGACTGACGTTCTTGTCCTCGGGGTCGGGTTTGAGAAAGGCTGCGGCGTCGAGCTGGTTCCCGGCCCAGCCATAATGGCTCAGGTGCATGGCGATGGTGGCGGGCCCGCAGTTGTTCCACCTCTGCCACTCGTGGGCGAAGCCGGTGAGACGCACGGCTGTAGCCATAGGTTTCAGAGGCACGGTGGCGGTCGGTGTCGGGGTAGGTGTGTGGGGACGAGTCATCGGCTCGTCCGTACGCGTGGCTGTGGCTGTGGGCGACGGGAGCGGTGTCGGTGTAGGTGATGGGACAGGGGAGCTGGGCAGGGAAGTGCCACTGACAAGGGGAGGGGACAAGGAGACCTGTCTCCTTGTCTCCCCGTCTCCTTGTCTCCCTGTCTCAGACGGTGGGGCCGGCGTGGGCAGATACAGGGGTTGGGGCTGGAGCTCACGCCACAGGCTTCGCGCCCGGCGGGGCAAATACTCCATGCGCCGGGCCAGACCTTCGGGATCCAGCAACAAAGCGGTACAGACCACGAATGACAGAATCAGGCCCAGAAATCCCAGCACCAGAATCAAGCCAGATCTTCTTCGAGTCATCGCACACTTGTTTACTGAACTCTGGCGTTTTTCTTCGTAGTGGCGAGTTTAGTCGCTTTCCGCGCCTGGAAACGACTGAAGTCGTTACTACGAGCCAGCTACGCCAATCCCAACTCCGCCAGCCTGGCTGCGGTGGGATGTCCGGTGGCGGGGTCCCAGCCACGGGCAGCGTAGTACTCCTCCAGCATCGTCTCCAGGTCGGGGAGCACGCCCGCCGCGCCTCCGTCGGGCCGTGGCTCGGTCAGGAAGCGCTGAGGCAGCGTGTCGTCGGCGCGGCCGATGCCGTAGCTAATGTTGATCAGCCGCTTGAGGTTGAACAAACGCTCGCCCGTGCGGAAGACGTCGTCGGTCGTCCAGTTCCATCCCATCGCCAGCTCGACCCATTCCGCCACCGTCTCCGGCCCTACACTCGCCTTGATGATGAACTTGCATAGCCCCAGCGGGTTGTAGAGCGCCATATAGTCCTGATAGCGGGCGGCCATGCTCCCTTTGCCGCGACTATCGTGGCGGTCGAAGGCGCCATCCTCCGTCTCGCCGAGGTGCGAAAGCCCTGGCACCTCGATTCCGTAGCCCCGCCAGTAGCTCAGTGCTTCCAGATGGCAGGCCCCGCGGTTGGCCGTGGCATAGTTGACCGCCATGCTGGCGAAGGCGCGCGGGTCGTGATAGGGGAGCTCCCGTCCCTTCACGTGCAAGGCGAAGTTTTCCGCCTCCGGGCCAAGCCGGGTGGCGGCCGTCCGCACGCCGTCGGC
>DFBV01000147.1:901-4666 GCA_002366755.1 Anaerolineales bacterium UBA3071 | reverse complement strand
TTCCTCAAGCCAATCATCACGCAGCAGGATGAGGTTGGTATCCTCATCCCAGAGGTGGACTTCGATAAGTGCACCGCCTGCGGGCGCTGCGCCGAGGTGTGCGCCTACCATGCCATCGCCGTCATCGGGCAGAACGTGTTGATCTTTCCGGCACTCTGCCACGGCTGCGGCAGTTGCACGCTGAACTGCCCGGAGGGAGCCATCCACGAAGTACTCCATGTGACAGGCGTCATCGAGCAGGGACGGGTCGATCATCAGCAGATTCAGCGGATTGAGCGGAGGGAGGATGAGCCTAGACTTCCGGCTCAGCCTGATCGGCTCAATCGGCCGGCAACTGGGGGCATCGCTTTCGGACATGGCATCCTGAACGTGGGTGAGCCGATGGCCGTGCCCATCATCCGCCAATTGAAGCAGCGGGCCATCCCCAAGGATACCGCCGACCGGGTGGTGATCCTCGATGCCTCGCCAGGGACCGCCTGCCCCGTGGTGGAAACGATGCGCGGAGCCGATTTCGTGCTCCTGGTCACCGAGCCGACTCCCTTCGGCTTGCACGACCTGCGGTTGACAGTGGAGGTGGCCCGCGACGAACTGGGGCTGCCAGTGGGGGTGGTCATCAACCGCGACGGCATCGGTGACCGCGGCGTAGAGGTCTACTGCGCGGCCGAGAACGTCCCTATCCTGATGCGCATCCCCTTCGACCGCCGCATCGCCGAAGCGTACTCCGAAGGGGTGCCGCTGCTGGAGGTATTGCCGGAGTACAGGGAGAGATTCCTGTCGCTGTACGAGCGGATCGTGGCCGCTGTTGCCGAGAGGGATTAGCATCAATACAGTTCAGTTAGGAGGGAGTTGGGGGATTCCGGCTCGTCATTTCGGGGGAGGCAAGGCACCTTGCTGAGGCGTGGCAAGTCATTCGTACTGGTTGAGCTGTTGATCCTTGGGGGTGCGTGGTCGCTCCTGGGCTGCGCGGGGCGACCGGTTCCGGCCGCGTCGCCTGCTCCGGCCCTGCCGACGGACACGCCAGCAGTGGTGGTGGTGCGGGCCACGGTCACGCCAACGTCCACCCCGCTCCCGACGTCCACGCCGACCCCTGCACCGAGCGACACGCCGACGACTACGCCCGTGCTGCCGCCTACGGTCACGCCGACTGCTACGGCCACAGCATCGCCGACGCCGTCGCCCACACCGCGGACATGCGTCGTTGTTGCCGATGTTCTCAACCTGCGCGCCGGGCCTGGTGGTGCCTACGAGGTGATAGGCCGTCTGACGCAGGGCGATGTACTGCTGCCCGAGGGCCGCAACGACGCTGGCGACTGGCTGTGGGTGTGCAACGCTGCGGGCCAACACGGCTGGGTGACCGCCCGGCTGATGCAGTGCGGCTTCGATGTCGAGCCGTTGGCCGTTCTGACCCCGCCGCCTCGGCCTACGCCGACGGCGACGCGGCTGCTCCCCACGGCAACGGTCGTACCGACTCCTACCGCGAGCGTGGTGACGTACCGATACCTGCCTGCTGGGCCGGCACGACCTGATACGTCGCGCCCTTATCCCGGCTGCCCATTGGCGCACGTTTACATCACCGGCCAGGTGCGCGACGCAGGCGGCAACCCGTTGGCCGGTGTCAGGCTGGTGTGCTATAATGATTGGCACCGCTATCCCGTGGCGGCGTCCAAAGGGGACGGCTGGTACGACTTTCCCATCATCCAGGCCACGACCATCTGGTACGTCGTGGTGCTCGACGAGGCCGATCAGCCCCTCAGCCCAGTAGAGGCGGTGAACTTCGATTTGAGCGTCGCCTGTTGGTATCGCCTGGACTGGCAGCGCACTCCCTGATAGTTTGTGGGGTTGTATCGGCAGATCAGGCAAGAAGTCAAGAGAAGCATAGTACGGCTCAGGTGGGCTAGCCTCGCGACCCTCGTTGGCGAGACCGAGTGTTGCCCCCACAACTATTATGTAAAGGAGAAATGGATGGGAGGCAGTGCAAAGAAGTGGCGCAAGAAGAAGATGTCCAAGCACAAGCATCGCAAGAGACTGAAGAAGACCCGCTGGCAACGGCGGCAGAAGTAGTTATTCATTCTGAGACGTGAAATAGGCAAAGGTGATGGCTGAGCGCGCAGCATGGCTTTCTATCGCTGTTAACGTGGTGCTGACGCTCCTCAACCTGGCTATCGCCGCCGCCTCGGGCAGCCTGGCGGTCGCCGCGGAGATGGTTCACAACCTGGTGGACCTGGTGGCCGCGGTGGCTGTCCTGGTAGGGGTGAAGGTGTCGGAGCGCAAGAGCCGCGCCTTCCCCTACGGGCTGTACAAGGTGGAGAACGTCGTCGCCGTGGTGATCGCCATGCTGATCTTCGTCACCGGCTACGAGATTGCCAAGAAAGCCGTGCTGACCACCGAGCACCAGGCGACGGTGACGCCGCTGATGCTGGGAGGCGTAGCCCTCTCGGCCATCCTCCCGCTGCTGTTCAGCGTCTACGAGATGCGGGTGGGCCGGGCGGTCAACTCCCCCAGCCTGATCGCCGACGCACAGGAGTACCGGGTGCACGTCTTCTCCTCCGGCGTGGTCTTCGCCGCGATGGTGGGGCAGATGACCGGCTGGCCGCTGGACCGCGTGGCGGCGCTGGTGATCGTACTGCTCATCGCCAAGACCGGCTGGCAGCTCTTGCAGGATGGCATGCGGGTGCTGCTCGACGCCTCGCTGGATGCCGACACGCTGGCCCAGGTGCGCACAATCATCGAGGCCGAACCCAGCGTGGCGGCCCTGAAATCTCTGACCGGCCGCAATGCCGGCCGCTACCACTTCCTGGAAGCGGAAGTGACGCTGCGGGTGCATGACCTGGACAAGGCCCACGCCATCACCGAGCGGGTGGAGCAAGCGGTGAGAACACAGGTGCCGCATGTGGAGCGGGTGCTGATCCATGCCGAGCCGCTGGCCCGCACGCATCTGCGCTACGCCATTCCCCTGGATGATCTGGGCGGGGCCATCAGCCAGCATTTCGGCGAAGCACCGTACTTCGCTCTGGTCACGCTACGCGCAGCCGACGGGGTGGTGCAGCGACAGGAGATGCTCGCCAACCCGCATACCGATGTGCTCAAAGCCAAGGGCATTCGGGTGGCCGAATGGCTGATGGAGCGGAAGGTGGATGTCGTGCTGCTCAAGGAGACTCTGCAGGGCAAGGGACCTGAATACGTCTTCGGCGATGCCGGCGTGGAAGCGCTGGTCACGCCGGCCACTACCTTGGCCGAAGCCGTGGCCGCCCTGTCAGAGAAAGGGTGATGCCCGCTTTCCTCAACCATTTCCGCCTCATCGCCCCTCACTACGATCACATCTTCACCTTCCTGAAAGCTGATCGCCTGAAGGAGATCTTACGACTGTCCCAGGACGGCTGGCTCTTGGACGCGGGCGGAGGGACAGGACGGGTCGCGCAGATGCTGCGGGATGTGACGAGCCGGGTGGTGGTCATGGACGAATCGGAGGGGATGCTGCGCCAGGCGCGGGACAAGGGGCTGATCGCCGTGCGGGGCGAAGTGGAGGCGCTGCCTTTCCGCAGCGATGCTTTGCCCCACATCCTGATGGTGGACACGTTTCACCACTTGCGGGATCAGGCAGCGTCGGTGGCCGAACTCCTGCGGGCGCTGGCTCCTGAGGGACGTCTGGTGCTGGAGGAGCCTGACATCGGACGCCCGATCATCAAATTGATCGCCCTGGGAGAGAAGCTGCTCCTGATGCGCAGCCGCTTCCGGACACCTGAAGCCGTCCAGCGGATGTTCGAG
>DFBV01000147.1:0-829 GCA_002366755.1 Anaerolineales bacterium UBA3071 | reverse complement strand
CGCTCTTTCTGGCCTTGACCGGCCAAAGCTGCTGCTCTTCGCCCCTTCCCCGCTGGCAAGCAGCGAGTGAAGGCATCCCAGCGCAGGTGGGGATCGCCGCAGTAGCCGTGGCCCCCGGCGACCCTCAGGTGCTTTACCTGGCTGCCTACGAGCCGGGCGGCCTCTACCGCTCCGCCGACGCCGGGCAGAGTTGGGCGGTGGCCAACACCGGCCTGGAGCAGACCACCGTCTACGGGCTGGCCGTGGCCCCGAACGACGCCAACGTGGTCCACGCTGCGGCGCTGAACGGCAGCTATCGTACCACCAACGGCGGAAAGAGCTGGCAGCGAGTGCCGGGGCTGCCGGAGGTTCCCCTCTACGGAGTGGCAAAGAGTCCCGATGGGCAGAGGGTCTGTGCCGTAGGCGAGGGATCGGGCATCTGGTGCAGCGGCGACGGCGGGGAGACGTGGGAAATCGGGAAATCGGCAAATCGTCAATCGCCGAGTCAGCAAGATACAGTGCTGTGCTTGGCGGTAGGTCAAGATGGCAGGGGGTATGCCGGCACGGCAGGACAAGGGGTGTGGGTGAGCCATGATGGCCTGGTCTGGCGACCGACGCCGGGCCAACCGGCCTCAGCCCACGTCACGGCCCTGGCGGTAGCCGGAGATGGTCGGCCCTACGTTTTGGCGGGAGGCGACCTTTACACCAGTGACGATCAGGGCGAGACGTGGCGCTCGGCCGGGCCGCTGGACTTCCATGCCCTCTCCTTGGCCATCGAGCCGGGCACAAAGGGACGCATCTACCTGGGCAGCGGGGGCGCTGGCCTGGCGGTAAGCGAGGATGGAGGTAC
>DFBV01000280.1:26051-26389 GCA_002366755.1 Anaerolineales bacterium UBA3071 | reverse complement strand
GGCCCCTTCGGGCTGCGACCGAAGATGAGTATGGCCCGCCGGGCGTTGCCGCTGGCGCGGGCGTTGGCTGCTCGCGGTCACCAGGTGCGCGTCGTCCTGCCGCCCTGGGATTGTCCAGAGGATAGCGGCCGCGCCTGGCAGGAGGACGGCGTGGAGGTGGTTAACGTCCGCCTGCCGCCCATGTTGCCCCTGCTGGGCCACCTCTGGCTGGCCGCTCGCTTGCTGCGCTCGGCGCTGGGCTTCCGCCCCGAGGTGATTCATTGCTTCAAGCCCAAGGCGTACGCTGGCCTGGTGGCCGCCGCAGTGTGGTCGATGCAGCGGCTGCGGCTCTGGCGGGG
>DFBV01000280.1:25646-26021 GCA_002366755.1 Anaerolineales bacterium UBA3071 | reverse complement strand
GCCTGGCAGGAGCAGTGGGGCCTTCGCCACTGCGATGGCGTCACGGCGGCCAGCCGCTGGCTGGAGCGGCGAGTGGGTGCGATGCGGGCGGAGCGCGGCACCGTGTGGTATGCTCCCAACGGCGTGGAGCAAGGGGCAAGAAGCACGAAGCAAGAGGCAAGAAGAAAGGGGCAGTCGAAGGTGCTGCTGTACACCCGCTTTGTGGAATTCGAGGTGCGGCAGGTGGTGGATATCTGGCAGCGGGTAGTGGAGGCAGTGCCAGGGGCGCAGTTGCTGGTGGTGGGCAAGGGGCTGAGGGGCGAAGAGCGAGTGCTGGCTCGTCAAGCGGCAGCGGAAGGGCTTGCAGAAACCATTGATATAACCGGATGGGCAGAC
>DFBV01000280.1:0-25510 GCA_002366755.1 Anaerolineales bacterium UBA3071 | reverse complement strand
GACGGCCTGCGGGAGGCGATGGCCAAGGCAGGGCAGCGCAGGGTGCGTGCCGCCTTTACCTGGGCGCATCTCGTTCAGAGAGTCGAGAGAGCATACGGGGAGACATAGGCCATAGATGGTATGAAAGACGTCGAGCGTAGAGAAGAGAACACGTGGCGGGGAAGACCGTCCAGTCACCAACTTCCAATCTCCAATCTCCTGCAGTGGGTGCCACCGTTGGCGTGGATGGGGCTCATCTTCTTCCTTTCGTCGCAGTCCAGGCTGCCGAGCCATCCACAGCCTACGATAGCTCGCCTAATGGAGACCGGTGGCCACATGTTCGCCTTCGGGATGTTGTGGGCGCTTCTTTGGCGGGCGATGATGAAGACCTGGCCCAGCGGGTGCGTCGTGTGGTGGGCCTTCCTGGTCGGTTTGCTCTACGCAGGCAGCGATGAGTATCACCAAACCTTCGTGCCAGGCCGTCACGGCACGGTGGTGGACCTGGGGGTTGACATTCTGGGCATGCTGGTGGCATGGAGACTGGTCGTTTGGCGACAGCGGAGTGGCGAGCCGCCTTAGTAGCCTCTCAGTCCAAATCGGTGCTTGGCTGTGGTGGCGTGGTGCTTATCCCTGGAGATCATCAGCTTCGAGCTGGCCATGGTCGCTCGCTGCCGGTGTTGCTTCCAGCGGTGCGATGACGATCTCTCCGAACATCTGCTGCTGCGCCATAGAGACCCGCTGTTGCTTGACCAGTTCCAGCAAGGCAAGCAGGGTGACGATGATCTCTATCCGAGAGGCGGCCTCAGTCAACAGTTCCCGGAAACGAATCCTCCGGGTCCGCCCAGCGGCCCTGGTAATGCGCCCAATTTGCTGGGCGATGGTCACGGTGATGGAGGACACCATCTCTTCTACCGGCGCCAGCGGCGGCGTCTCTGCCAGGGCATGCTCGAGGGCTTGTAGCAGGTCGTCCAGCGTGACGTCGCCCGGCGTCATCCGGCGGGGCGGTGTCGGCGGGGCAGCGATCCGCACGTAGGCCCGCAACCCTCTCGCCTCACGACCATGCAGCCAGCCGGCAGCTTCCCTGAAGCGGTTGTACTCCCGGAGCTGACGCACCAGCATATCTGCAGGGTCCTCCTCTTCCGTCTCTGCCATAGGTCGCGGTGGCCGGGGCAACAAGGCTAGTGATTTGATCCACAGCAAGCGGGCCGCCATGACCAGGAAGTCGGCCATATCGTCGGGCTCACGCTCTTGCATCAGTGTGAGATAGACCAGATACTGATCGGTGATCTGGGACATGGAGATGGCAGTGATCTCCAATTCCTCCCGCTTGATGAGGTGCAGCAGAAGGTCCAGTGGCCCTTCGAAAACCGGCAACTGTACCTCGTAGGGCATCTCTAAATCCACCATGGTTCGGCAAGGTCAAAGGTCTTGAAGGGGCGGTCGCTGGCCGCCAACTCGTCGAGCTGCCGCTTGGTGTCCGCTTCGTCCACGCCTTCGATGCGCTCCACATTGCAGCCTGCCTGCCGCAGGTAATGCTCCGTTTGCCAGGAGACGCCCGCTGTGCCGCCGACGACAAGCACGTACTCGGCGCGCTTGGCCGCCTCCTCTGAGAAACCGCAGACGGGGTGGAACTTGGCAACATAGTTCCTGGCGTTGGCCCAGTCGCTCTTGGCCCACATATCCGGCGAGCGCCACCAGAACAGCATGTAGTGGCGAATGGGTTTGTCCAGCGGGCTGGGCAGGCCGTACTGCACCGCATGTGCCTGGACCACCAGTGTTTGCTTCCACTTCTGGCCGCCCAGCCACTGCGCCCCAGGGCAGCTCGTGCTGCGGTTCTTGGGATATTCCTGGTGGCCCCAGACGTTCTCGAGCGGGATGTTCAGCTCTTGCATCAGCCAAGCGATCAGGTGTCCCCCGCTTTCGATCTGCTTGGGTGTGGGAATGACATCCATGAAGCAGCCGGCGAAGCAGATGCCCAGGAGGTAGCTGTTGTTCCCTCCCGTGTGATAGGAGATGGTCTCGTGGTGGTTTGTCTGGTAGATGGTGCCATCGGGTTCCACGTAGTAGTGGTAGCCGATGCCGGGCCAGGCCGGCTTCTCGCGGCTGGGGTCTTCCTTGATTTGGTACGCAGCCACTCGCCAGGGATCGATATTGGCCGCCACGGCACTGTGATGAACGGAGATGTGGGTGATCTGCTCCAGTGGTCGGGTGTCGTATGTCAACGTGTCGTGCTTGGGCAGATCGTCCACGATGTCCTGGATGATCGGTCGGGAAACCACCACACGCCCTGGGATCGGACGCTCAAGAGCCTCCTCCAATTCGTGGATCCTGTCCTGTGCCTTCTGTACTTGCGCCTGCAGCGCCTTGATCTGCCGTTGCCTTGCGTCATCGCTGACCATCTGTTCTTCCAGGCGCTTGTTTTCTTGCTGCAACCGCTGTACTTGCGCCTGCAGTTGATCCCGCTGCGATGTGGCTTCGTTCGCTTCCTGCTGAGCGGCGGAGAGGCTGGCTTGCAGGCGGACGATTTGGGCCTGTAGCGCGGCACTGTCACCAGGAGCGGGGCCGGCGCTTTCCAGGAGTCGCTCGACTCTCTGCAACAGCAAGCCTCGCCATTGCCGCCCTTCCTGCCACTGTTCGCCCGGCGACTGGGTGCTGTAGAACTCCTTGGCTCCCCTGACGGCATCGGGAGACAAGTCCAGTTCCCTCAGCAGCCAGGCGCAGAGCCGGGCGCCGCTGGCCAACTGTTCCTCGCTGGGGATGTGTTGGGCGAAGTTGCCGGCAAAACAGATGTTGACTGCCTGGCGGATCCACGTCACAGAATCGTCCACGATCTCTTCCAGCGGGTTGGTCTGCTGCACGTTCCCTTCGCCGTCAACGAAGTAGTGGTGCATGGTGCCCGGCCACCCCCGCGCCTTGAGCGATTCGGCGATCCGGTCCATGCTCACGGAGGGGGGAACGGCTGTATGATGGATCACCAGGGTGCGGATGTCGCTACGCTCGCGGCGTTTGAAGTCCCCAGCATCTCGCGGCAAGTGGGCAGTGATGTCCTGTATCGGTGGCGGTTCCACAGGGCCGATGCCAGACTGGTCGCGTAGCTGCTCGTTTTCCTGTTGCAGTAGCGCTACCTGATCCAGCAGTGCCTGCACCTGGGCCTGCAGATGCTGCACCTGGGAACGCAAGGCAGCAATCTGCTGCGCGTCCGCATCGCTGGCCGGCTGGGCGGAGGCTTGCACCTCCTGTACCTTCGCCAGTAGCATCTCCCGCCAGTTGGCCCCGCCAGACCAGTTCTTTCCGGGTGATTCCGTCCTGTAGAACTCGTTGATGCCTGCGATGGCTTCGGTCGTAAGCCCGTACTCCTGCAACAGCCAGGCGCAGAGGTGCCCGCCACTGGAAAGCTGTGCCTCGTTGGGGACTTCCTTGCTGAAGTGGCCCGCGAAGCAGATGCTGATTCCCTCGACGGCCCAGTTGTCTTCAGTGCTCACCACTTCGAGGTCGGGATTTGTGCGGAAGATGTGGCCCTGACGGTCAATGTAGAACTGGTAGGTGATGCCGGGCCAGCCGCGTCGCTGGTGTGCTACAGCGATGCGCTCCAACTCAATGTCCTTGGTCAGGCCGGAGTGGTTGATCACCAGGTAGCGCACGTGGGATGGCTGGCGCTCGTAGAAGCCGGCGCTATCGCGAGTGAGCACCTGCGTCACATCCTGGATCGAGGGCGGCACCATGATCCCGCCACCGATCAGGTATTTCCGCAGTTCGTCGATCTGGGCTTCAAGGCGAGCGATGTCCCGTCTCGCTTTCTGCAGGTCTTGTCCTGCCAGCTTCAGCCGCGTCTTGCCGTCCACCTCTTCCAGGATCACTCGCTGAAAGGCTTGCGTCGGCAGGCCGCTGGAGGGATCCACGCCCTGCTCGCTGATGGGGTAGCCGGTGATGTCCAGCCCGTAGCGGCGGAAGAAGTCGAGGAAGGTGCCCCTTACCCAGTGCTTCGTTGCCTCGAAGTACTCTTCGTCGGGCAGCGGTGCCGCCTCCACGTTCACGGCCAGGCTCAACGGATCGGCCCCCTTGTCCACAAACCACGTGACGCCCTCTTCGACCAGATCCCATGTGAGTGTGAGCCTGCCGCCTTCGGCGGGCGCAACCACGGTTGCATTCACTGAGAGTTCGCCTTCCGGGGCGATATCAGACGGCAGTGGCGTGCGGATGTCCTGCTCTGGCTTCAGCAGCATCGGTCGTCCGTCCTTGTACCAATGGAAGCCCAGCCGCACAGGGTGAGCGCCGCTATGCTGCCAGGTGTTGTTCCCTGTGTTGCGCAGCTTCAAGTAGACACTGGCGCTGGTATTGCCACGCATCGTCGCCGGCATGCTGTGCTTGAGCCATTCGACTGCATACACTTGCGGCGGTTCCCCTTCGTACCAGATGTACTCGTAGCGCAAAGCTGCTCTGAAATCCTCGATGACGCCTGCCTTGCCCTGAATGCCCCATCTGTCAAAGCCTCTCGGCCAGCGGTACAGAACCAGGGCCAGGATCTGTTGATGGCCCGGCTGCCTGTTCCACCAGTCTATCTCGCCGTAGGCCCGCTGTACCCAGCCGTTGTTCTGGTTCTCCCATTCCACGTCCTGGTCTGTTTCGGTGATATACACTGGAAGATGGCGCATGCTGGATGGGATAGCATGCATGAAGTCGCGGTAGGCGAGGAAGTCGTAGTGGTGCTGATCAAACGGCGGATCTTGGAACTTCGTCGCCGTGTAGACGAGACGAGGATCCGTGCCATGCGTGTAGGTATGCAGGGTGATGCCGTCGCACTGTTGCGGCCCCAGCAGCCTCAGGATGTCTTGGAAGTACTGTATCCAATCGCCCTGTGGGTTGCCGGTGTAGGTCGTCTGGGCATTCCAGGTGGCCACCGCACCGGCGAGCACCTCGTCATCTTTGTGGTCCGGCACGCGGTGGATGGCGTCTCGACACAGGCGATAGCAGCGGGCGTACATCTCTGGAGTGATAATCTCGCCCGGCTCCACCAGCACCGCTGGGTCTCGACTGCGGTCATATCGCACGCCGGGGCGTTCCACGGCATAGTTCATTTCGTTTCCAATGATCCAGATGTGGCAGCCGCGGGAGTTCCGAACCCAGTTGGCGCAGCACTGGGCGAAGAGTTCATACTCATCCGAGCGTGGAATGGTACCCGCGGGCTCGTAGCCGTGATTGAGACGGGCCATGATGCCGAAGCCTTGGTCAGCCTGGGCAGAGTAGTTGAACCCAGAGACCTTGTTGGAATCAAGGCCAAGGGCGTGAACGAAAAGAATCCAGCCCTTCTTTCCTTCCCCTGCCATGATGTGTTCACCGCCAGGATCATGGATGCCAAAGATGTACTTGGATTTGTGCCGCACCATTTTATTCCCTCTCTTGAAAGAAGCCTGAACATGGATGCTTCTGGAGCGTACCTGTCCACAACACATTATACCGCAAAATCGCAAAGTTGTCCACAGACAGATGTTGAAGTGTGGGGGCGGCTGCGAACGCTGTCTTGCGCGCACCGCATTCGTCTTTTGGCAAGGGGAAAGAAAGTTGGTATAATGCTCGCTGCCTGTAGACTACTGAAGCCTTGTGCACGCTGTGGGAGGAGAGAAGATGGCAAGCGAATTTGACCGTTCTGGACTTCTGTCGTACGACGAGGAGCAGGAGGAGTGGGGTACCGAGGGATTGGAAGCCGCTCCCCCCGTTCGTCGTCCCGTTTCCCGTGGTCGGCGACGACTGGGGCGCACGCTGACACTGCGCGGCGTGTTGGGGTTGTTGCTGCTCGTGCTTCTGGCCGTCGCCGTGTGGTGGGGCGTTCAGACCATTCTGCTGTCACCGGCCCCGACTGCCACTCCAACAGCCATAGCTACACTGGCTATCGTGCCATATCCTACTTCCGCTGCGATGCCTGCTGAGACCGTCGCTGTTGTCACGCCTGTGCCTTCGCCGACCCGCACGCTGACAGCGACACAGATCGGCGAAGGCCAGACGGTGCGCGTCACCGGCACGGACCAGGAGGGCATACGCTTCCGTAGTGGCCCGGGAACAACCTACGGCACTCTCGCGATACTCGGAGAGGGGACGAAGCTGAAGGTGCTGGAAGGGTCTGAGGTGGCAGAAGGTCACACCTGGTGGCGGTTGGAGATGGAAGACGGCACTATCGGATGGGCGGCCGAGGGTTGGTTGCAGGTTGTCGCCGGGGCCGACTGAGGGAGGGTATGGTCAGGAAGAAGAAGAAGGCGAAGGGGGGCGAGCCGAGATCCCCTTCCCGCAGCGGTGAAACGGTGGTGACTCTTTCCCGGAGGACGTTCTGGCTAGTGACCAGTGCGGTGGTGCTGTGGGTGGCACTGCTCGTTTCCTACAGCGCATGGCAGGGCAGGCCGAAGGCCTCCACAGTCTCTGAAGTGCTGATACAAGGCAAGGTCAAGGGATCGCCAGAGGCTCCCCTGACCATGCTTATCTTCTCTGACTTCCAGTGTGGCCACTGCGGCAGCTTTGCTCTGACCACAGCCAGGGAACTGGAAGAAGAGTACGTCAACACGGGCAAACTGCGGATGGAGTTCAAGCACGTCATCGTAGGTAGCCCGGCCTCGTTGGGCGCGGCGGTGGCTGCGGAATGCGCAGCAGAGCAGAATCGTTTCTGGGATTACCACGATCTGCTGTACGAGCGGCTGGGCGCATCGTTGGATGCCGATCATCTGAAGCAGTACGCTGTCGAGTTGGGCTTGGATCAGGCTGCCTTCGGGGAGTGCCTGGATGCTGGCAAGCAGCGGGAGAGGGTCTTGCAGAACACGCTGGAAGGACGAGATTTGGGCATCACGGCCACTCCCAGCTTTCTCATTGGCGATGAGATACTGCGCGGTCATTTACCCGTGTCAACCTTCCGTGAGGTCATTGGGGCCGTCTTAATGAAAAACATGAGTGAGATAGGATCGTGAAAACCTGGCGTGTCTCTGGATGGCGCCGTTGGACGGTGCTGGCGCTGGTTCTGGTTGGCGTGACCATCGCTGGCTACCTGACGTACGTCAGCTTGGTGGGGATTGACCCCGCCTGCGGCGGGCTGCGGAGCGACTGTCATACCGTGCACACGAGCCGCTATGTTCGCATCGGCGGCGTCCTGCCCGTCGCCTTGTTGGGACTGATCTTCTATCTCGCTCTGCTGAGACTTTGGTGGTGGGGAGGCTGGACGCAGGGTCCCTTCGCTGGATGGACACCCTTGGCCTTCTTCGAGCTGGCCTTGGCGGGAGTGCTTTTCTCGGCCTACTTGACCTACCTGGAAACGTTCGTGCTGCGTGCCATGTGCCCATGGTGCGTTGGTTCTGCTGTGACAGCCACTGTTATCTGTGGACTTGCCGCGCCAGCAGCGTTGGACATGCTGGAGTGACTGATAGAGTCTGTCGGCAGTGCTGTTGCGTGAGTCCGCAGAATCCTCAGTTGGAGAGGGTGCTACGAGAGGATGGGTGATAGGGTACCGTTGAGATACTGGCTGTGTGTCTTGCTGGCTCTGGTGTCGACGCTTGGCTGGGGGGTGGCCACTGCTCTGGCCGAGGATGCTTCAGTCGTGCGAGTGGTCTATTTCACTGCTGCTGATTGCTCTCACTGCGCAGTCGTCGTCGACGATGTCTTGACTCCATTGCAGGCCGAATACGGCGATCGACTGCAGATCAAGGTAGTGGAGATCTCCGAACCGGCGAACTACGAGATGCTGACCCGCGCCGAGGAGGTGTTTGGCGTGACCTCTGAAGAGCGCGGGCTGCCGACGCTGATCATTGACGGAGAGATACTCATCGGTGAAGATGTCATTCGCCAGCGGCTGCCATGCTTGCTGGATGCCTGCCTGACAGCAGGTGGCACAGCGTGGCCTGGCATCCCTGGCCTGGATGGGGTCGCCGTTGAGAGCAAACCCGGCCTGGGCACAGGGTTCAGCCTGGAACCGGAAGAAGCGGCAGTTTGCGGCCCGGAGGACACGGCTGTCTGTGAAGCACCAGCCGCGATCTGGGCAGCCTACTTCTACGAGGTGGGTTGCCAGGACTGCAGCCGCGCTGAGTACGACATCCGCTTTGTGCAGAGCAGATTCCCGCAGTTGCTGGTCGAAGAGTACAATGTCCAGGATGATGCTGCCCTGGCGGAATGGCTGGGTGCTCGCGCTGGCGTCCCGGAGCGACAGCGCCTGGCCACCCCGGCGTTCTTCGTCGGCGACGATTACCTGATCAGCACTGACATCACGTCCGCTGCGTTGCTGGCCTTGGCTGAACAGTACGCCTCCACTGGTGCGGAGCGTGCCTGGGCCGATTTCAATCCCGCAGAGGCCGAGCAGACTCTCATTGAGCGCTTCCGGTCTTTTGGTACTCTTACCGTGGCCTTCGCTGGCCTGGTGGATGGTCTGAATCCCTGTGCATTTGCTACCCTGGTCTTCTTTATCTCCTACCTGACGCTAAGTGGGCGACAGGGGCGGGAGGTGCTTGCTGTGGGAGCGGTGTTCACTTTGGGTGTGTTCCTGGCCTACCTGGCGGTGGGGCTGGGTTTCTACAGGGTGCTCGGTCTGCTGGGTGGCCTGTTGACGACCCTGGGCCGATGGGTGTACGGCTTGACGGCGGTCATGTGCGCTGCGCTGGCCGTATTCAGCTTCCTTGACTCTCTGAAGGCCCGCTGCGGCGAAGTCGGCGACATGGCGCTGAACCTGCCTCACGGCCTGCGCATGCGCATCAACGCCGTCATCCGAAGAGGGCGCAGCTCGCGAGCCTTTGTCGCCGGATCGTTCGTGACTGGCGTGGTGGTGTCGTTCCTGGAACTGGCCTGCACGGGGCAGGTCTATCTACCGATGATCGTTTTCATGGTGAGCCGCCCGGAGATGCAGGCGCGGGCATTTGCCTTTCTCTTGCTCTACAACCTGCTGTTCATCCTGCCGTTAGTGGTCGTTTTCATCCTGGCCTACTACGGCACTGGCTCAAAGCAGTTGACCCGTTTCCTCGAACGACGGGCGGCGACGGTCAAGCTCGGGATGGCGCTACTGTTCACCGCTTTGGCGGTTTGGCTGGCCATCTCTGTTGTGGCGGTGGCATAGGGCAGCATAGGTAGGATGGACGCAACTACTCAGGCTGGTTCAGGTGCAACGCACTTCGGTTAGGGGTCAAGTGCGTGCACCTTCCGCAGGCGTGACCAATAGACCCTTCCCGCTCATGGGAGAGTCTCAATCAGCGTTGGAGGGGAAAGCCCATGACTAGAGTGCTCTGTCCCCAGGACCATTGTGTGTTTTGGGATGAAGGCATCTGTGGGGCCGACGAGATCGCGCTCGACCCCGAGCAACTCTCCTGCGTCACAATGGAGGATATCAAGGACCTGATCTTGCAGGGAGAGGATCTTGGTGAATGGGGCGAGGGGATCGAAGAAGAGGAGGAATGGGAGGACGAGAGGCTTTTCGACGGCGACGAGGACGAGGACGACGAGGACTGGGAGCCGTATTGAGCCCTGGATATCGTTCCTGGCGATGGACATGGCGCTGGGCAGGGTGATGCCTCACCGGAGCCCACACGGGAGGCGCACAGGACTGGCATGAAGAGGACCGGTGCGCTGGTGTCTCTTTGGCCCGCGAGACAGACATGGCAGGCTACGCTCCTGTCGGAGCGGCAGGCGATTCTGCTAACTGATGTAAAGGAGCTTTGCGATGCGACATTTTCTTGGCCTTGCTGACCTCTCGAGTGATGAGGTTTGGCAGATACTCAACCTGGCGGTGGATCTGAAAAAAGAATGGCTGGACGGTGGCAATCGGCCTCTTCTCCAGGGCAAGACGCTGGCGCTGCTCTTCCAGAAGCCATCGCTGCGCACGCGCGTTTCCTTTGAGATGGGCATGTTTCACCTGGGCGGCCAGGCGATCTACCTCTCGCCAAACGAGGTGCAACTGGGGAAGCGGGAGAGCGTGGCAGACGTGGCGCGGGTGCTGTCCCGCTACGTGGATGGCATCATGGCTCGCGTCTTTGCCCATTCAGACATCGAACAGTTGGCGGCCCATTCCCATGTGCCGGTCATCAACGGCCTTTCGGACTACAACCATCCCTGTCAGGTGCTGGCAGATCTACTGACCATCCTGGAGAAGAAGGGACGACTGGAGGGGCTGCGGCTTGCATATGTGGGCGACGGCAACAACGTGGCCGTTTCGCTGCTTTTTGGAGGGACAAAGCTGGGCATGGAGGTCGCCTTGGCAACCCCTCCTGGCTACGAAATCACGGAGGATGTGGAGAACCTGGCTACCGCGTTTGCCGAGGAGAGTGGCGGGTTCGTTGACCTGACCTACGAGCCGCTGGAGGCCGTGGCTGGGGCCGACGTCATCTACACCGACACTTGGACGAGCATGGGGCAGGAGGAGGAAACACGGAAGCGGCTCAAGCTCTTCCCGCCCTACCAGGTCAACGAGCGTCTGCTGGCGGCCAGTGGCAAGGATGATGTGATCGTCATGCACTGCCTGCCGGCACATCGGGGACAGGAGATCACCGACGAAGTAGCTGATGGCCCGCATTCGGTGTTGTTCGACCAGGCCGAGAATCGCATGCATGCACAGAAGGCGGTGTTAGCTTTGCTGTTGGGAGGGCAGTGATCAGCAGTTGGCCACTGGCTATCAGGCATCGGCCATTGGCCATTCACCAGTGGGACCATGACCAACTTCCTCAACATCTTTAGCCGCTTCGGCTGGCAGAGCGCTCTCGACGTTCTGCTGGTGGCCTTGATTTTCTATGCGCTGCTGCGCCTCTTCCGCGGCACGCAGGCAGTGCAGCTTCTGCGCGGCATCCTGGTGATCGTGCTGCTGATCTTTCTGATCACCAGCCAAGTGAATCTGCCCGCTTTCGGTTGGCTGGTTCGCAACTCATTGCCTGCACTTCTGGTCGCTATCCCAGTCATCTTCCAGCCCGAACTGCGGCGGGCGCTAGAACGCCTGGGGCGCGCCGCCCCATTCCTATTCCCCCGCGAGGAGCAGCGGGCAGCCCATCTTATCAGCGAACTATCTGAGGCTGTGCTGAGCCTTTCGGAGCGCCGCCACGGTGCGATCGTCGTCTTGGAGGGCGAGACAGGTCTGCAGGACTATGTCGAGACAGGTGTGAAGGTTGATGGACAGGTGACAGCACAACTGCTGTTGAGCATTTTCTATCCGGGCACAGCGTTGCATGATGGGGCAGTGATCGTGCGGGCTGACCGTATCGTTGCCGCGGCGTGTGTCTTGCCGTTGACGGAGGAGCCATTGGGCGGGCTGGGTACGCGACATCGGGCGGCTGCTGGGATCACTGAGCAGAGTGATGCTTTGGCCCTTGTCGTCTCGGAGGAAACGGGCATCATCTCCATCGCCCGGCGTGGTGGGATCGCCCGGCGACTGGATGAGAAGCGGCTGCAGCGGGTGCTGGAGGCCTTCTACGTTCGACGCGGTGTGTGGGAGAGGCTGAGATGAGGCGCTGGCTCTCAGAAGCGGGCACCGTGGCTCTGGCGCTGGTGGTGGCGCTCATCGTCTGGGCAAATGCGGAGCAGGAGAGCAACATCGTGTTCGTGATGCGTGAAGTACCGATCAGCCTACGCGGAATCGGGGGGGGGCTTGCCCTGCAGAGCGTGACAGCGGAGACCGTGGATGTACACGGTCGAGCGCCTGAGGGCTTCTGGGAGACAGGAAGTGAGGCCGAGTTCGATGCCCACGTGGACTTGACGGGCCTGCCGACTGGGAGGCACCAGGTGGACGTGCAGCTCACCTATCCCCAGCGTCAGGTGCAGATACTGGATCTGACCCCGTCAGAAGTGAGCGTGGAACTGGTGCGCATGGCGCAGAAAAGCATACAGGTGCGGGCCGAAGTCATGGACTCGTCTCCCTTTGGCTACGATTGGCATACGCCTGAAGTCACTCCGCCTGAGGTGCAGGTGAGTGGCCCTGAGCGTTACGTGGATTCGGTTACGACGGCGGTGGTTGAAGTGTACCTGCGAACAGCGAGAAGCACGGTGGAGCGCCGGCTGTCGGTGTCGCTTCGAGACAAGGATGACCAGCCTATCGGCAATCTCGTCGAGTGGACGCCTCGGCTTGTGACGGTGACGGTTCCGATTGAGCAGCGACCGGGTTATCGAGACGTTCCTGTGCGGGTGCGCTGGGAAGGTCAGCCGGCCAGAGGCTACCGCATCAGGGAGGTGGCCGTTGATCCATCCATCGTCACTCTCTTTGGAAGCCCTGCCGCCATTGACACCGTGCCAGGCTACGTGGAGACGGCGCCGGTGAACATTGAGGGAGCCGACGGCAACATCGTGGAGCGGTTGGCGCTCATCGTGCCCGAGAATGTCTCTGTCTTCGGCGCTCAGAGCGTCGTGGTCAGTGTGGGAATCACTCCCATTGAGGAAAGCACGTGGGTGCAGCGGGTGCCGGTGATACAGGGGTTGGGTGATGGGTTGCAGGCTGAACTTTCCCCTCGGATCGTTGAGACTCTCGTGGCAGGCCCGTTGCCGCGACTGGAGACATTGCAGCCGGGTGACGTGCAGATACTGCTTGATCTGACGGGGCTGGAGGCTGGCACGCATACGCTGGAACCGTCAGTGATCCTGCCGGAAGGGATACGGCAAGAGACCTTGGTGCCGGAGACCATCGAGGTGAAGATCACCTGGATTCCAACGCCCACGGCTACAGTCACACCGACGGTGACTGGGACGGCCACGGCAACGGCTACGATGACACCAGCGATTGTCCCCACTGTCCGCGCGACGCACACGCCCACACCGGCTGCAAGTGGGGGGAGTTAGGGCGGTTCGCAGGCGATGACCAAGCCTATCGTTGCTCTAGTGGGACGGCCCAATGTGGGCAAATCCACCCTCTTTAACCGCCTGGTGGGGCGGCGGCAGGCAATCATTGAGGATCTACCCGGCACGACGCGCGACCGCTTGTACGGCGACACCGAGTGGGCTGGCGCGTCTTTCACCGTGGTGGATACTGGCGGGCTGGACATCGCGGCCAGCGACTCCCGGAGGAGCAAGGAGGAGAGGCCAGCGCCGCTAGCGGTGGCCTCAGCCGATTATGTGGACGAAGTGCGTGGCCAGGTGGAGGTGGCGATCAGCGAGGCCGATGTGATCGTCTTCTTGGTGGATGCCCAGGATGGCGTGACGACAGGGGATGAAGACGTGGCCGATCTGCTGCGGCGGACAGGCAAGCCGGTGCTGCTGGTGGCGAACAAAGCCGACAACGCGGCTCTGCGGGCGGCGGCGGTGGAGTTCTACGCGCTGGGCCTGGCGGACCCCCTGCCCATCTCGGCGCTACATGGTACGGGCACAGGGGACCTGCTGGACGAGGTTGTGAGCAGCTTTCCTGTCGGCGAGCCGGAACCCCTGCCAGAGGCGGTGAAGATCGCCATCGTAGGGCGACCGAATGTGGGCAAGTCGTCACTTCTCAATGCCTTACTAGGGCAGGACAGGGCTATCGTCAGCCCGATCCCTGGGACGACCCGCGATGCCATTGACACCCTCCTGGAGTGGGAAGGGGAGCAACTGGTGCTCATCGACACGGCAGGCATCCGGCGGCGGGGCAAGATCGAGCGAGGCATTGAGCGCTACAGCGTGCTGAGGGCACTGCGGGCCATTCAACGGGCGGATGTGGTATTGCTCCTTGTCGACGCTACCACTGGCGTCATGCTGCAGGATGCGCACATCGCGGGTTACATCCTGGAGGAAGCCAAGAGCGTGGTAGTCGTGGTGAACAAGTGGGACCTGGTGGAGAAGGATACCTACACCATGGTGAACATGACACGAGAGGTGCGCTGGGCACTGCGCTTCATGGATTACGTGCCCGTGCTGTTCATCTCAGCCCTGACACGTCGAAGGGTGCACAAGGTGGTCCCCACAGCGTTGCTGGTCCAGGCCGAGCGGCAGGTGCGCATCCCCACGGGTAAGTTGAATCGGCTGGTGAGCGATGCAGTGACGCGCCATGCGCCGCCTTCGAAAAGAGGCAAGCGGCTGCGGTTCTTCTACGCCACCCAGGCGCAGGTGGATCCCCCCACCTTCGTGTTGTTTGTGAATGATCCGGAGTTGGTGCATTTCAGTTACGAACGCTACCTGGAGAATCGTTTGCGGGAACACTACGCTTTTGAAGGCACGCCGTTGCGCATGGTCTTTCGAGCGCGCAGCGAGGGATAGGGGGCAGGGAGGAAGGCGATCGGTGGGACGTGAGGGGCAGGGCGTGCCGCTGGCATTGTCGAGTGGTTCGCTGTACACGTATGGGCTGGCGCGCGTCTTTGAATTGGCAAAGTGGGCTGGCTTCGACGGCGTGGAGGTGCTGGTTGACCAACGTTGGGACACGCGTCATGCGCACTACTTGCGGCGCCTGCAGGAAGAATACGGCTTGCCGGTAGTCAGCTTGCACACCCCTTTCTCGGGGAAGCAAGTTGACGGTTGGGAGCGAGACGAGATCAGTCGGCTGAAACACACGGTTGCTCTGGCTGAGGAACTCGAGGCGCGTACGGTGGTGACACATCCACCACTACGGTGGCACTGGATGGCCGTGTTGACGACCGGCGGCAAGAACTGGCGCATACCGCTGTTCCTGCGAAATGGCCAGGATCATCTGCGTTGGCTCCTGGAGGAACTGGCAGACTTCCAGGCGAATACACCGGTGACCATCGCCGTGGAGAACATGCCCATCAAGCGTTGGGGTCGGTGGCGGCTGAGGCACTTCTCGTTGAGTGATCTGACATCTCTGGAGCGTTTTCCCAACCTGACGCTGGACACCACTCATCTTGGCACGTGGGGATGGGACGTCCTCGAGGTGTACGAACGTCTCAAGGCACGCGTTGTGCATGTGCACGTCTCGGACTACAACGCGCAGGAGCGGAGGAAGGAACACAGGCTGCTGGGGCAGGGTAGCCTGCCGCTGGCCGAGTTGCTGCGCAGGCTTGCTTCGGATGACTTTGCCGGTGTGGTGACGATAGAGCTCGATCCAGGCCCGCTGGAGGCAGGTGACGAGGCGGCAGTGCGAGCGCATCTGAGGAACATCTGCGATTTCTGCTGGCAGCAAGGCATTGGACTACACGCCTTCGCATAGTCACTCACAAAGGTAGCTATGCCTCCTACCGGATCATCTTGGAGGGGGGGCTTCGTCTTCGAGGGCGGAATAGCGTATCGGAGTCCCGAAGTTGTTCGGGTTCATCATCCCATCATCCCCAACAAGCTGGCGACCCGACAAGTCTTCCCTCCTGCTCCCGCTGGACTGCCAAGTCCAGCGGCTCTGACCAGCGGACATGGCCGTTCGCTGATAGCAGCATAAGGGTCCGTAAAAGAATAACTTCCCGACACGATGTCATTGCGAGCGTTTTTTTGCGAAGCAATCCCCACGTTTGTCTACGTAGGAGATTGCTTCGTCGCAAAAAGCGCTCCTCGCAATGACACGATTGGGGAACTTATTCATTTACAGGCCCTAAGGAATCCCGACTCGTTTGCAAACAAGCAAACGGTCGAAGATGAAGCGGGTCGAGTGCGGCGCACCTCTTGGCTGGGGAGTTGGAGCGGCGGAGTTCGCATAGTCATTACCGATTGGGCGTCTCCGGCCTGATTGCTTTTTGAAACGGCCGCTAGACTATGCGAAGCGACCGGCTGGTGGGGGAGAGACCATGCAAAACGACCCGTGGCTGCGGAAGTACTGGCTGGAGGGATTGCTGATTCTGCTACTCCTGGTGGCAATGGGCTACTTCGCCTGGATCGGCTACGGGCTGCTGCCAAAGCCACCTACGCCTGAGCCACGTGTTTTCAGCGGGGATAGGGCCCATGCCCACGTGCTTGCCCAAACAGACCTTGGCCCTCGGCCGACCGGCTCTGAGGCCGCAGCAGAGTTGCGCCAGTACATCATGACCGAACTGGCTGCCCAGGGCTGGTCAGTGATCACGCAAACGTTCACATATGAGGACACCGAGGTCACCAACGTCATTGGCCGGGCAGGGGAGGGGGCTATAGCTCTTGCCGGCGCGCACTATGACACTCGCCGCCAGGCAGATGCCGATCCAGATCCTGAGAAACGGGAAGAGCCGGTGCTCGGAGCAAACGACGGCGCCAGCGGCGTGGCTGTACTTCTGGAGTTGGCCTACGCTCTCGATCTGGACAAACTGCAGCACCAGGTATGGCTGGTTTTCTTCGATGCGGAGGACAATGGGCGGCTTGACGGTTGGGACTGGGCCGTTGGCTCAACTCACATGGCGCAGGAATGGGCTGAGGGGAAAGCTCCTGGCACTGCGACTGTTCAAGCTGGCCAGGCCACTCCCACACCGGTCCCGCTGCCCGAGTTCCTGGTCCTGGTCGACATGATCGGCGACGCCGACCAGCAGATCTACATGGAACGCAACTCCAGCCCCCAGTTGACGCGCGAGCTGTGGTCGCTGGCTGCTGACCTGGGTTACAGCGATGTCTTCATCCCAGAGTACAAATGGTCATTGACCGATGATCACACGCCGTTTCTGGCCGAGGGCATCGACGCAGTAGACATCATTGACTTCGACTACCCCTTCTGGCACACTACTGAGGACACGCCGGACAAAGTGTCGGCCGAGAGCCTGGAGCGAGTGGGACGAGTGCTAGAGACGTTCCTGGAAGAACAAGCAAGGTAACCACCAATCCACCAATCTGCCGGCCTATCAAAAAAGGAGATCACCATCACTGGACGAGACACGATTCCCACGACGCCCCCTGTGGAACGGGCACTGCTCGTGGCAGCACGACTCAAGCGGTCTCGCGACGAGCAGCTTGCCTGGCAGATACAGGACTCCCTGGACGAGTTGGCTCAACTGGCTTGGACGGCCGATGTGGAGGTCGTGGGCCGCGCGACGCAACAGCTTGACCGCATCAACCCATCGACCTTCATCGGCAAGGGAAAGCTGGAGGAACTTCAGGACCTGCGGGAGGATCTGGACTACAACGTTGTCATCTTCGATGATGAACTGTCCCCGCGGCAGCAGCGTGAACTGGAGAAGGCGCTGGGCGACAGCGTCAAACTGCTCGATCGCACCGCGCTGATCCTGGACATCTTCGCTCGCCATGCCCACACGCGGGAAGGCGCGCTACAGGTCGAGTTGGCTCAATACCAATACCGCCTGCCACGGCTGACCCGCGCCTGGACACACCTGGCCCGACAGGCCGGCGGCGCGGCAGGTCGCGGTGGTACGGGCGGCGTTGGCCTGCGCGGCCCCGGCGAGACGCAGCTCGAGGTAGACCAGCGAGCAATCCGCAGGCGCATCGCCCATCTGCGGCGGGAACTGGAAGACGTTCGTGCCCACCGGCGTCAGCACCGACAGCGACGCCAACGCGAGGCCATCCCAGTCGTCGCCCTGGTGGGCTACACCAACGCCGGCAAGTCTACGCTCCTCAACGCCCTCGCTGGCTCCAATGTGCTGGTAGAGGACAAGCTCTTCGCCACCCTCGACCCCACGACGCGACGGGTAGAGGTGCCCGGCGGCAGGGCGGTGCTCTTCACTGACACCGTAGGCTTCATCCAGAAGCTACCTACGATGCTGGTGGCTGCCTTCCGCGCCACCCTTGAAGAGATCAACGAGGCTGACCTGCTCCTGCATGTAGTTGACATAACTCATCCACGCGCCTTACAACAAAGCCTTACGGTAGGGGAGATACTCAGCGATTTGGGAGCCACAGGGCGACCGATCATCGTGGCCCTGAACAAGACTGACCGCCTGCCGGATCCAGACGGGGTTGCCTTGCGCCTGGCCGAATTCCCCAACAGCCTGGCTATCTCGGCGCTGGAAGGAAGGGGGCTTCTTGAGTTGCTGGAGCGAGTGAACAGGGTGCTAGAGGCGTCCATGATCCCGGTGACCGTGCGTATTCCGTACGGCGAAGCGAGGCTGCTGGCTCTCTTTCACCAGCGGGGCAACGTGGAGCGGGAGGAACACGGACCGCAGGGCGTGCTGGTGCAGGGGCGCATCCCGGCCGCGCTGGTTGGGCGATTCCAACACTTGGTGCAGGAGAAACCACACTGTGACGCCGTAGTGCGGCACGGGAGCCCGGGCGACGCGTCGCGGAAGTAGGGGCGAACGGCCGTTCGCCCCTGCCAAGCCCAATCGCCACCCCTCGTATAGTCCAACGTTCAGGGGACGTCAGCGCGTCAGAGGACTCCAGCGATCCGGGCATGATGACGACAGGCGAGGACACCCCCCCCTGTGCCCTATCCGCCAACGGGCGCAAGCAGCCGCGGGCCCATACAGGTGATCAGCACCCACACCACCAGCATTACAGCCAAGATCGCCCAGGTCCACAGCGGCATGCCCAGGAAACGCACAGGCTTCTTCTTCTCCGGCTTTGGCTTGGGCATCTCCGTCTGGCAACGCCAGCACACCAGCTTGTCATCAGGGTTCCAGGTGCCGCAATTGGGGCAGTCAGGCATAGATCACTCGTCCAAGGCAAATCAACCTCGATACACATCCTTCCGATGCTTGCAATGGAGCAACAGGACAATCGATTCTTGATCGCGGATCTCGTACCGCACCCGATAGCCGCCAATTTGGATGCGATACTCATTCCCATAGGCTTTCAACTTGATACAGCCTCGGAGACGCGGGTTTCCTTGCAACGCAACAATCCGTTTGAGCACTCGCTCTGGCACACTCTCAGGAAGGTTGTCTAGCTGCTTTTGAACAGGTTTGGGGACGATGACCTGATAACTCATCAGGCCTTGTCTCGCTGGCGGGCGATATACTCGTCAATGGTCGCATAATCCCCCGCCAGGTAAGCGGAGCGCGCTTCCCGCATCTCGGCTTGCACGACCGGGTCTCGCTCCCACACCTCTTCCTCAGCCTGGGCTATCTCCCCATCCAGCAACTCCCAAAGCCGAAGCTTGTCCTTGAGACCTAGCCTGGCTACGGAATCAGCCAGCACTTCAAAAGGAATCCATAGTTTCACAGTTTCTTGGGCCATGATCTTTGCTCCTGCTTGAGGTCCCTTGATGGATGACATACCTTGCGCGCTTTTCGGCTGGTAGACAACTGTGAACGTATCTTGGCACACCCAACGGCAACTGGCAAGCAGTGCCGATTTCCAGTAGATCGCCTTCGCTATGGCATGGTCAACACCGCCGCGCCACGAACCTCGGCCCGCTTGAGCCGCTGTAGGACGCGGTTCGCTTCCTCCAAAGGATAGAGCTCCACGTCAGTGCGGATGGGGATCTCCGTCGCCAGTTGCAGCAGCTCCTCCGCATCCTGCCGCGTGAGGTTGGCCACGCTGCGCACCGTGCGTTCGCCGTAGACGAGACTGTAGTCAATCTCCGGGATGGGGCTCATGTGGATGGCGTTGATGGCTAGCGTGCCGCCCTTGCGCAGCACCCGCAGCGCCTCCGGCACGATCCAGCCTGCCGGTGCAAAGGTGATGCTGCTGTCCATCTGCGCCGGTGGATCGTCCCTTGCGCCGCCTACCCACACCGCGCCGAGTTCGCGAGCATGTTGACGATGCTCCTCACTGCGGGTGAAGACGTACACTTGGCAGCCCCAGTGGCGGGCTACCTGGATGGTGACGTGCGCTGAGGCACCGAAGCCGTACAGCCCCAGCCGCTGGCCTGGCAGCACCTCGCTGAGCCGCAGCGAGCGGTAGCCGATGACGCCCGCGCACAGCAGCGGTGCGGCCTGCACATCGGGGAAGTCGGCAGGGATGGGATAGACGAAAGCGGCGGGCACGACGGTGTACTCCGCATAGCCACCGTCGGCATGCAGGCCGGTGAAACGGGCGCTGTCGCACAGGTTCTCCAGCCCCTGCCTGCAGAAATCACACACACCGCACGACGAATAGAGCCAGGCCACGCCCACTCGGTCGCCGAGGCAGAAACGAGTCACGTTCTCCCCCATGCTCTCCACACTGCCCACGATCTGATGTCCGGGGACAACCGGCAATCTGGGCAACGCCAACTCGCCTTCGACGGTGTGCAGATCGGTATGACAGACGCCGCAGGCGTGGATGCGAAGGCGAACGTCATCGGGACCTGGCTCGGGCACCGGCACTTCAACGAGCTCCAGCGGGTCTTGCTCCACTGGCCTGGGTTCTTTGAGGATCATCGCTTTCATTATCATTGTCACTGTCCCCCTGGCACAACATCGAGCTCCAGCCTCAACTGCTCGCTGTGCTCCTCTATCTCAGCGATAGTTTCAGCAGGCGGGAGAGCAAATTGCCCCTTGCGCCCGTATTGAGTATAGTCATCTCCAAAAGCGACATTCAGCGGAGGATCCCTATGTTCCCACGACGCCCTCGTCGTGGCCGCCCCATCGGCCCTCTCCGTCGGGCGGCGATGCGCCCCCTCGCCTGGCCTGCACCCAGAGTCTGTTCGCCGCGGGCAACTTCGTCAAGGCGGCCAAGGCCTTCGACGAGCTGTCCCGCGCAGCCGAGAAGCGAGGGCATGATCGCCCCGGCAGGCGACCTGGCCCTGCGCGCGGCTCGCTGCTATCTCAACCTCGATGACCTGGACAAAGCAGACGAACGGGCCAAACGTGCCACCCGCCTCTTCATCAAAGCCCGCAAGCCACGCAAGGTGCGGCGGCTGTTGCCCAAAGTCACGGAAGCTCTGGAGCGTCATGGCCGTCAGGCCGATGCCGATGCGCTGCGCAGGGAGGTCGAGGAAACCTTCAAGGGACTGATGGAAGGACAGCCCCGAGGCCGGCTCGCGGCGCAGATGGCGGCCCGCCTTCCCGCCAAGTGCCCCAACTGCGGTGCTCCCGCGAAGCCCAAGGAGGTCTCCTGGGCGGGACCGGCTACCGCCGAATGCCCCTACTGCGGCGGGGCGATCAAGCCGGAGTAGGGGAGGCAACCGGTGGGTTGGTCTTACACCTGAGGCAGGCGCACGCTCGGATACCCGTGAGTGTACAGGAGCTCCACCAGCCGATCCAGCGGCAGTCCCTGCCGCACGTGGTCGTCGCGCCCCTGCATCGTCTCCGCCACGCAGAGGGCATTGATGATGGCCTCCTCTGTCGCCTCGACCGCGGCCTGGAAAAGCCAATTAATGGCCCGGCCATCTTCTGCCAATACGGTCAGGGTGCGGGTGAGTTGCTCCTCACGGTGGGGCACCCGCTGTGCCGTCGAGAAGGCGATGACGAAATCCCCGCTGCGGTGGGTGGCAATAGCGCCTGTGCGCCCCAGGCCCAACACTGCCCGTCGAGCCACGCGGGCCAGTTGCCGAGCGCTCAGCGGGGCGTCGGTGGCCAGCACCATGATGATGGAACCACCCTCCGGTGCGGGCTCGCCGGGCCAGTCAGCCAGCGCCTGGCCTACGGGCACGCCCTTGACCAGCAGTTGTTGCCGTCTGCCGCAGTTGAGGACCACCAGCGCGCCGACCGTGTAGCTGCCGTACCTCTCCCCAATCTGCCGCGAGCTGGTGCCAACGCCTCCTTTGAATTCGAAGCCACTCATGCCGGTGCCGGCGCCCACATTCCCCTCTGCGACCGGCCCCGTCTGCGCTCGTTCAATGGCGGCCCAGACATGCTCCGGCCCTACCGTGCGGGCGCGAGCATCGTTCAGGTAGCCATCGAAGCACTCGGCCACCAGCGGGCTGACCGTGCCGGCACGTTTGCCCATCTCCGGATCGTGCTCCAGCACCCAGCCCACGACACCATCGGCGACACGACCCACGTCGAGCGTGCTGCACAGCAACACCGGGGCTTCCAGCGTGCCCACCTCTCGCACCTGCTCGAAGCCGGTCGCTTTGCCGAAGCCATTCAGCGTGTGCACCGCAGCGAAAACCTTCTCGTGGAAGAGGTCGCCATCGTGGGGAAGTACCGCGGTTACTCCCGTTCGTACCGTCTTCCCCTCAATCAGGGTGACGTGCCCCACCCGCACGCCCATCACATCGGTGATACCGTTGAGTGGGCCAGGTTGCAGCAGTCCCGTCTTGATGCCCAACTCGCGGGCGCGGAAACGACCGCTCACGGCCCTGCCTCCTTCACTTCCCCCGAAAGCAGGATGTCCACTGCCCGATCGAGTTGCGGATCCCGCTCCGCTTCAGCATCCTCGGGCGTGAACTCCACGACCACGTCGGGAACCAGTCCCTCGCCGTGGATGGCCCGATCATTGGGCGTGAACCAGCGAGAGATGGTCATGCGCAGCATCGAGCCATCACTGAGGGTGTGAGGCATCTGCACGGAGCCCTTGCCAAAGGTCTGCTCGCCGAGAAGCAGTCCCCGTCCGCCATCCTGAATAGCGCCAGCCACGATCTCGGAGGCGCTGGCGGAAGCACCGTTCACCAGCACCACCAGCGGCACGTCGCCGATGAGCGGCTGTCCCTTGGCTAGATAGCGCTGTTCTTCTCCGTCCCCAGTGCGTTCGATGAGGATATCGCCTTCCATAAAGAAACTGGCAACTTCAACCGCCGAGTCCAGCAGACCTCCCGGATTGCCCCGCAGGTCGAAGATCAGTCCCTTGGGCTGCAAGATCAACAGGGCCTGCAACGCCGTCTTCACCTCGCCCGGCGCTTTGGCGGTGAACTCTGCCAGGCGCAGGTAGG
Source organism: Anaerolineales bacterium UBA3071 (assembly GCA_002366755.1). Taxonomy (GTDB): domain Bacteria; phylum Chloroflexota; class Anaerolineae; order UBA3071; family UBA3071; genus UBA3071. Next base: position 3,051 of record DFBV01000280.1, on the reverse strand, counting down.
CGATGTGGCCTTCCAGCATCTTGCTCTTGACCACCGGAATCCTGATGCGATCTCGTACGACCTCCACCTCAAAGGGCTCTGGCTCGCCCGGACGCAGGATCAGTAGACGGGCAGTGGTGCCCTTGGGCCCACGGATCAGGGAGATGGCCTCGCTCAGTGACCTCTCCGTCACCTCCTGGTCGTCCACGGCCAGGATCACGTCGCCCCGGCGCAAGCCAGCCTCCCAGGCGGGCTGACCCTCAAACGGCTCGATGATGAGCACGCCGCCGTCCGGCCATTCGTCCACCAAAGCGCCGATACCTTCGAAACTCCCGTGGATACTTGCGCTCCACTGTGTGGCCTGTTGGGGATCGAGGAAGGCGGTATGGCGGTCGTCGAGCAGGCTCAGCACGCCGCGAATGGCGCCATAGGTCATCTCCTGTTCATCCGGCAGCTCACCGTAGTAGTCGCTCTGCAGGGCACGCCATGCTTCCCAGAAGACGTCGAAGGGAGAAGAGTCTGTGGCTACCGACGGCGCCTCCTCCTCCTCCGTTTCGCCCATCTCCGGGTTGTGGTTCTCGGTCGCCGGCGCGATGGGATAGGCGGAAACCTTGGTCCCTGCGCCGTAGCCGGCGAAGAAGGCGGTAGCGGTGATGATAGCGACCAACAGGGCCGTCGCCGAGAGCCTGAAAAGCCTACGTATCACTTGCATCGTTCACCTCTGCAGCACCGGTGGGGTAGGGTAGGGGGATGGATTGCCCCTGCAACGTGTTGACATAACAAGCTAACCATAACCTAACTTGCCTGCCCGGTCAGATAGGCAATGGCACGTTCGAGTTGCGGGTCCCGTCCTGCAGCTATGTCCTCCTCGGTAAAAGGAACGACCTCGTCCGGTGTGAGCCCCTGGCGATTGATCTGATGATGGTGGGGCGTCAGCCAGCGAGCTACGGTGACGTGCAGGGAGGAGCCGTCGCTGAGATCGTGCACGTGCTGCACCGAGCCTTTGCCGAAAGTCTGCTCGCCGACGAGGTGGCCGCGGCCGTGGTCTTGCAGCGCACCGGCCACGATCTCAGCGCCGCTGGCTGTGGCTCCATCCACCAGCACCACCAGCGGCCAATCGAGCGCCAGGCCGCTGCGACCGGCGTGGTACGGCTTCTCCTGGCCGTCCTTCCTCTCCTCGTACAGCACCACGCCGCCGGACAGGAACTGACTGGCGACGTCTACTGAGGCAAGCAGGGCGCCGCCTGGATTGTGGCGCAGGTCGAGGATCAGCCGAGTTGCACCTTGCTCACGCAGATCCTGCAAACCGTCTTGCAGCTCGTTGGGGGTACGCTCGCTGATGAGGCGAATGGACGCATAGCCAGTCTCCGGATCCTCCTCGAGCATGCGGTACTCGACGGTGGGCAGCTCGATCCTCTCCCGCTTGACCTCGAACTCCAACGGCTCATCAACCCCAGGCCGCCGGATAGTGAGCTTGACAATGGTGCCCACAGGGCCTCGGATCAGCGCCACCACGTCGTTGTAGGACATATCGGTGACGTCTTCTCCGTCTACAGCGATGACGATGTCTTCCTCCAGAATGCCCGCTCGATCTGCAGGTTGTCCCTTCATCGGCGTGAGAATGATATGGCCTTCTTCGTCCTGGGCCACCCAGGCGCCAATGCCCCCGAAGTGACCCCTCATTTCGTCCCGCTCGAGCTCCCGTGGCTGCGGCTCGACGAAAAGGGTATAGGGATCGCCAAAGCTGTCGACCATGCCATGGGCAGCGCCGTATGCGCGTTCCACGTCGGTCGGCTGGTCGCCAAGGAACTCGTCATCCAGGATGTGCCATGCTTCCCAGAACACATCCAAGCTACTAGCTTCTTCCTCCCTGGGCTGAGCACGAGCACGGCTGATGAGCCAGTAGGTGCCAAAGCCCGCCACGTACGATGCTCCCAGCAGGGAAGCGCTCACAAAGATGATAAGAAGGGTGCGTACAACGCGCATGAGCTACTCCGAGAGTGATTTGACATAGTCGTCCATGTATACCGACACCAAGCAGACAGTACTTCTCGTGCCGATCAGTGGCCCATTGTAGCACACAAGGCAAGGCGCGGCAAATGAACTGGCTCACACAGAGACTGACGAGGCAGAACCTCTATCTGTGCAGTTCGGAGGGGCACAGAGGGTACAGAAGGAATGACTGAACAAGCACTCCCCCGTTTGTGCGTGCTACAACGCTTATGTCAATATTGGCAGGCGGCAGGACGCCATGGTGACATAACGTATATAGTATTAACATCGTGGCGGCAGTCTCAGCGGCCCCACGCCACTCCCCCACCGGGCAGGTAGATTGGGAAGCTGGGGAACTGGTACACCCGTAGATTGGTAGATTGGGAAACTGGTACATTGGTAGATTGGTTGCTCTCCGAGGCTGACTATGGTAGCCCAGAGGGCTTCGCTCTTTCAGCCCGACGGCTTCAGCCTCGGACCCTTTGCTGAGCTTGGGCCGAAGGCTTCCAGCCGCCGGATTTGATGTCCATTCGTTGTCATATGCGCGCGACGCAGAGCGACAGACCTTGGCCGGTGGCGCAATGCAGAGCCACAGGTTATGTCGAGAACTTATGTCAATATTGTCACCTCCCCACCCCACATCCACCAGGGCCTGTGAGGTATCCTACTGGTTCTTCAGCCGGGAGTACCTCAACGCGGACGTCCGGCCGCAACTCGTGGTGGGGTACACCCTGCCCTGAGCCGCAGCGGCAATGATGAGAGCCTTGGGCCTTTGCAAACCCTGAGGGTCTGCGAGACCCTTAGGGTTTTCGGCATGCCCCCCCTCAGAGGACTCCCCCTCCCCCACGCTTGCTCACTCACACCCCATCCTGTTGCCAAACAGGTGAAATACTGCTACAATATCATTTGGAGGAAAATGATGCAGTACCGACCATTCGGCAACACGGGAGTGATGGTCTCACCACTGGGGTTCGGCGCCATGCGCTTGCCCATGATCGAGGATGGACAGCACGTGGACGAAGAGCGAGCCATCCCTCTCATCCGGCGGGCGCTGGAACTGGGCGTGAACTACGTGGACAC
>DFBV01000083.1:13803-15340 GCA_002366755.1 Anaerolineales bacterium UBA3071 | reverse complement strand
GGCAAGGAGCATCAGCTCTTCGTATAGATCGCGTAGGGCTTGCCAGAAGGTTCTTAGTGCTTCCATCTTTCGTTTCTTTCGTGTCCTCTACCCCTCGCGTTTTGTGTTCCGTTTTCGTTTCTTTCGTGTTTGCTCTTCGTGGACCTCGCGTTCAGAGGTGGATCGGTTGCCCTTCGATGCCGTGGGCGGCCTCCATAATCACTTCCGACAGCGTGGGGTGGGCGTGTACCGTGCGTGCGATTTCCTCTGATGTCGCTTCCAGAGTACGGGCCAATGCCAGTTCTGGCAGCAGTTCCGTCACCTCAGGGCCGATCATATGCACGCCCAGGATCTCACCGCTGACGGTATCGGCGATGATCTTGACGAAGCCCTCTCGTTCGGCCAGTCCCAGTGCCTTGCCATTGGCCCGGAAGGGGAACTTGCTCACCTTGATCTCATGCCCTCGCTCGTTCGCCTGTGTTTCCGTGAGCCCCAGGCTGGCCACTTGAGGATGGCAGTAGGTGCAACGGGGCATGAAGACATAGTCCTCAATGGGCAAAGTCCTGTGGCCAGCGATGTGCTCAGCGGCGACGATGCCCTGGGCACTGGCCACGTGCGCCAGCAGCAGTTTGCCTGTCAGGTCGCCGATGGCATAGGTGCCAGGCACATTGGTGCGCATGAAACCGTCCACCGGTACGAAGCCACGCCGATCCACCTTCACGCCGGCGGTGTCCAGGCCCACGTTGTCGCTGCTGGGTTGCACGCCGATGGCCACCAACACTACCTCGGTGGTCAGCGTCTCCTCCTGGTCGCTGTCCGCGTTCTTGACCCTGACGGCCACGCCGTCGTCGGTGATGGTCGCCCCTTCGGTGCGCGTGCCAGTGCGCACGGCGATCTTTCGCCTCTTCAGCAAGCTGGTCAGGGTCTTGCTGATCTCCTCATCCTCCAAGGGCAGGATGCGGGGCAGCATCTCCACCAGCGTCACCTTTGCGCCGTAGACGTGGTAGAGGTGGGCAAATTCCACGCCGATGGCTCCTGCGCCAACGATGATGATGGACTCTGGACATTCCTCCCGCGCCAGGGCGTGGCGGCTGGTGATGATGCGCTCGCCGTCTATCGCCAACCCAGGGATGGAGCGAGCCCGGGCGCCCGTGGCCAAGATGATGTGTCGGGCCTCCAGAACCTGGCCGCCCGGCTCCACAGCCACGCGGTCCGAAGCCAGCAGCCGCCCCTCCCCTTTCACCAGGTCGATCTTGTTCTTTTTGAGCAGGGCCTGCACCCCCTTGACTAGCCGTCCCGAGACCTGGCGGCTGCGCCGGATGGCGCCGGCGAAGTCTACCTGCAGGTTGTCGAAGGTGAAGCCGAACTCCTTGCCTCGCTTCAGGAGGCTGAGCACCTCAGCGTTGCGCAGCAGCGATTTGGTGGGAATGCAGCCCCAGTTGAGGCAGATCCCGCCCACGTGCTCTCGCTCAACAACGGCAGTGCGCAGGCCGAGCTGCGCGGCGCGGATGGCAGCCACGTAGCCGCCCGGCCCAGCGCCGATGACGATGAGGTCGTA
>DFBV01000083.1:11155-13773 GCA_002366755.1 Anaerolineales bacterium UBA3071 | reverse complement strand
CTTAACCTTCAACGAGGTCTTCATGCACGATTCTGGCGATCCGCTGGCCGATCATCACTGCGTAGTTGGTGCCTCGATCTTCGGGATAGATCTGCAGCGCGTTGGCCAGATACAGCCCCTGCAGCGGCGTGCGGTGGTCGGGTAGCCGCTGAGAGTAGTTGCGGGTGATTACCGGCTGGCCGGAACTGTCCCGCAGCACAAACGTCTGTTCCACCCAATCTTCGTTGAACTCGGGGTTGATGCGCTGCAGATGCGGCGTGTAGAGCCGCAGCAACTCCTCTCCCTCCATGTGGAAGCGGGGATCGTCCGGACTCAGATAGTTGGACACGTAGATGATGTGGCGGCCCTGGTAGTTCTCCGGCGGCATGTAGTTGGTGTGCTCGACGACGGCCACGAAGGGGAAGCTGCGGTCAGGGATATTCATCCAATAGATGCGGCTGAGGGAGTGCTTGCTGACCAGCAGCAGAGCAAGTGCGGCCTGATAGCGGACAGCCCGCAGGTTGTCGGCATAGGGGCCGGTGATCTGCGGGGCGATGCGCAGCAACTCATAGCCAGGTGCGGTGCAGATCACGGCGTCGAAGGCCATCTTCTGCCTGCCGTGAGCCCCGTCGAACGGCCCCTCGCCGGCCACGAGGCCCGTGACGCGGTTCGGTTCCTTGGCGTCTGTGACCACGTGATCCACCGGCTGACCGGTTCGCAGGTCGGCGCCGCCCGCTCGCAGCCGCTCCAGCAGTGCGTCGGTGATCACCTGGAAGCTGCCTCGCGGGTAGGCCAGCTTCTCCTGCTGCTGCGCGCCGCGGCGGGAGCTGGCCCGCACCTTGATCTTGCCCCACAGCCAGACCATGGCCACCTCATCGGCCAAATTGCCAAATTTGCCCCGCAGCAACGCCCCCCACACCTTATCGTAGATCTCCTGGCCCATGTACTTCAGCAGCCACTCCTTGGCCGTGATGCGCTCGTAGGGTCGCCAGTCGTTCACCCGCTGCATGTACAGGTACATCAACCCCAACTTGATGCGGTTCCACAGGCTCAGCGGCGCGAAGCGGAGCAAGTCCATCGGCGTGATGAAGTCCAGTATCTGCCCCTCGTGGTAGAAACCGACCTTGGAAGCAATCCATTCCAGATGGTCGGCGAGGCCCATCTCTTCCATCAGGTTGATGATGTGGGTATCGCTGCCGAAGAGATGGTGGTAGAAATGCTCAATGTAGGTGTCGAACAGGGGGATGGTGGCCGCCTGCCCGCCCCAGTGATCATCCCTCTCCAGCACGGTGACGTGGTAGCCTTGTTTTTGCAGTTCGTAGGCTGCTGTCAGGCCGGCGTAGCCGCCACCGATGATGCCGATGTGTTTGCTCGTGTTCATTCTCTCCCACTATTGGTTTGCTCCCGCTGGACGGCCACGTCCAGCGGGAAAGTGGTGGACGTAGCCGTCCGCCACGGGCTGCACTTCATATCTTCTCACTTTTCCAGCATCTCTTCCACGCTGGGCGGGTCAGACAGTCCGGCGTAGCCGTGCTTTTCCAGGTGTTTCTTGACATCCCTCCGAGCCCGACGATACCTGCGCAGCAGGCGGTCATCGCTTTCCTTGAACTGCATCACTGTCTGCCTGGCGCATAGCTCGCAGCCGCGCATGAATCTGAAGCTGCCGTTGTAGCACTTGAGACAGCCGTTTAGTCGGATCATCATCAAGACGAAGGCCAGCCTGTCGGGATGGACCTCGGGCAACTCAGCTACTCGCTTCACCAGCCGCTGCCACTTGCTTTCCCGCAAATCCTCCAGTCTCGGGATAAGAGACGAGGGGAACAGAATCTCTGCTTTTGGATACACCGTAATCACTTCGTCATCACCTTGTCACATAGTGTGTTCGTTCTCTCGGTAAGACAGCGAGCCGGGCTCTACCCAATCCTCTCCCCTCTCTCGGCTTCAGGCCAACGTCAGGCTCTCTCCGGGCTTCAGTACCTGCCCCTCGATACCAGTCTCGGCTGCCACGCGGGCGAGGAAGGCCTCAGGGTCTTGCTCGATCACCGGGAATGTGTTGTAGTGCATGGGCACCACCAAACGGGGCTGAAGCAACTCCACAGCCCGCAGCGCATCGTCTGGCCCCATGGTGTAGTTGTCGCCAATGGGCAGGATGGCCAGGTCAATCCCCTTCTCGCCGATGAGACTCATGTCGTAGGTCAGCCCAGTGTCGCCAGCGAAGTAGACGGTTTGCCCCTCCGTGGTCATGGTGATGAGGAAGCCAGCCGGGTTGCCGCCGTAAGAGCCATTGGGGAAACTGGAGCCGTGATGGGCAATGGTCAACTGCACTCGACCGAAGGGGAACCCGTAGCCGCCGCCGATGTGCATGCCGTGGGCGTTGAGCCCCTGCGCGGCACAGTAGCTGGCAATCTCGTGATTGGAGATGACCATGGCTCCGGTGCGTCGGCCGATGTCCACCGTATCTCCCAGGTGGTCGCCGTGAGCGTGAGAGATCAGGATGTAGTCCGCTTCTACTGCTTCCGGGCCGATGTCAGCCCGCGGATTGCCACTCAGAAAGGGATCAATAAGCAGTTTGGCCCCGCCGCCTTCGATGACGAAGCAGGCGTGGCCGTGGTATGTTACTTTGATGGACACAGGCTCCT
>DFBV01000083.1:10302-11087 GCA_002366755.1 Anaerolineales bacterium UBA3071 | reverse complement strand
ACGGTCAGCGTCTCCTGGGTGAAGATCAGGCCCTGGCGATTTCATATTATCCACGGGGCTATCTCGTAGTCGTGGTTCATGCGGATGGCGTCGAAGGTGCGCATGTGGAGGAGGCAAACGCCCGACCATTGTACACCAGAACAGATGACGTGGCAAGTTCGCTCAGGAATCCGTCACATCGCCCTGTTTTTGCCGGTAGTCTTCAATAGCCATCTTCAAAGCGCCGGTGGCCAGGAGCGAGCAATGCACCTTCAGCGGCGGCAGCCCGCCCAACGCCTCGACAATTTTCCCATTGCTCAGCCGCTCGGCCTCCTCCAGAGTCTTGCCCTTCACCATCTCCGTGGCAATGGAACTGCTGGCGATGGCTGCACCACAGCCGAAGGTGCGGAACTTGATGTCTGTGATCTGCTTAGTGCCGTTCACGTTGCCGACCTTGATATAAACCTCCATCGTATCGCCACAGGTGGGATTGCCCTCATGCCCCACGCCATCGGCGTCTTCGATCACACCCACATTGCGTGGATTCATGAAGTGATCAATCACTGTTTCGCTGTACTGTGCCATCCCTGTAGTACTCCCTGAGTCGAGTTTGTCTTGGCGTAATGGCCCTTCCATATGCGCGCCAACGGCCCATGCAAGGCATTGTAAGGTACCCCACATTGGCCGTTTTGTCAAAGTTTACCCCACTCTATGCTGGATGGGTATGATTTGTATCATGCTTATGATAACAATTGGGGTGTTGACGTGAAACGTGAAATGTGTTGCGTGATGAAGCTCTCGGACGG
>DFBV01000083.1:0-10171 GCA_002366755.1 Anaerolineales bacterium UBA3071 | reverse complement strand
TGCCGTAGGGGCGGCCCTCGATGATGCGCTCGGCCATGGCCGGGCCGATGCCGGGGAGGGTGTCTAGTTCCTCGACTGTGGCCATGTTGATGTTCACCTTGCCCGCCGGTCCACTCGGGGGACTTGACGGGGTCTGGGGAACAGATGTGCTGATTGAGGGAGGCGCAGGAAGATCATCGTCAAGACGGGGCACGTGCACCTGCGCGCCGTCGCTGAGCGGCAGAGCCATGTTGATGGCATCCTCGTCTGCTTCCTCTGTCACGCCGCCCGCAGCGGTAATGGCATCCTTGACGATGCTATCGGCGGACAGCTCGTAGACATCTGGAGCGTGCACCGCGCCGCTGACGTAGACACGCAACGGCTGCGGCGTGGGAGCAGGAGCAGGTGTTGCGGTGGGCGGTGGCGGCAGGATCTCCAGCGGTGCGGGCTGCGGTCGCTGCACGGCGAACAGGATGCCGCCCAGGGCGATGAGCCAGCCGAGCGAGAGGAGGATGTAACCGCGGTAACGACGCAGAAACGACATGACGAGGCCAGACTCCGGAGTCTTGGGGCCACAGACTGGCTGCCCAATCCCTGATCACTGGTATCTGATACCTGATTCCCTAGTCGCTGCCCATGGCGAACGCAGCGAGTTGGTCAAGAACGGCTGGCAACTCCTCGGCCGCTTGGAGCTTCGTGGTCACGGTGAGGATGCTGTGTGCCTCGAGCAGCAGACGATAGCGCCGGTAGTTGCGCTGCAGGCGATGACCCTGTGGCATGCTCGTGGGCCTCGTGGCGGTGAAGCGCACCCGCCCGCCGTGGTCAATACCGATGGTCCAGACGCCTAGCACGTCCTCCCGCCGTCCGAGGATCTCATCGTATGCCGTCACGTCCCAGCCACGGGCCTGCAGGATGTCGACCAGGGGGGCGTATTGGAAATAGACGTCTGTTTTCATGGTTCTTCACGTGACCGAAGTAGACAAGTACACAACTTGTTTCCTTGTCTACTTGTTTCCTTCAAGAACCTCAATCTGCTCAGGCTTGTTCACGATGATCTCCGGCCAGCCGCGGTACTTCTCGATGAGCCCGCTCACGCGAATGGTCTTGCTATCGTACAGCACGTCGGGTACTTCGGGGAACTTGTCCCAGTCGCTGGGGAAGATGACCACCTTGAAGTTGTCGTCCTCGCGGTCGTCCGGCATGAGCCAGATGACGCGGCCGCTGTTGTAGATGTGGGTGACAGTCAACTCCACCGTGAGCTCTTGATAGAAATACTTGCGGGTGTCCTTGTGAGAGATGACGCCATCTTCGGGGATGGCTGCACCAGCGGTGGGGAAAGGCTCTTCGGTGGCCTTGGCCCAGTCGGCTTCGAACTGCGCGGCCAGTTGCGCCACTGGCTCTGTTTCGTCGAAGAGGATGCCCAGCTCGCGGTTGAAGTCGATGGAGTTGGTCGTCAGGTTATGCGAGCCCACGAAGCCCCGCGTGCCATCTATGACGAAGACTTTGGCGTGGATGTAGGGATCATCGAAGTAGCGCACCTGTGCACCCGCCTTGCGCAGTTGGTCGCGCCCCGGTTCGTCGTTATCCTCCTCGATGGGGTAGCGGGGCGAGGAGATGATGCGCACCTGCACGCCGCGCCGCAGTGCGGCCTCAATGTGCTGAGTGACATCGGGATCCTGCATGTTCTGCTGCTCGATGTCCAGCGTCGTCTGGGCTTCGTCAATGAAAGCCAGGATGCGCTCGCGTGCATTGTCCGGTGCCCAGATCAACCGGCTTTCGCTGAGGTCAATCCCTTCCCGCGCCCAATCGGCCTCGAAGACAGCGGCCACCTCGGCCACGTCCTGCGGGTCGCGGGTGATGATGCCGTACTCCCGGTTAGCGCTGAAGGACGAAGCGGTCATGTTGCCGGTCATGACAAAGGCCACTTCGTCATCTATGATCATGCTCTTTTCGTGGGTGTAGTTGAAGACGAAGCTGTCTCCCTTCAGCTCCACGCCGTTGTCCCGCAGGTCGATGACGATGTTGGGATCAATGGATCCGCCATAGGGGTTCAGTTCCAGGATCATGCGCACCGACACCCCACGCTGCACGGCGGCCTTCAGCGCTTCGATGACGTTGGGATTGGTGAGGAGATACACCTTCAGGCGGATGGATTCCTGTGCGCCGTTGAGCGCATCGAGGACGGGGGATTCGCCGGCCTCCGGTTCGACGAACAGGGTGAGGAACGGGCCGGCAGGTGTCGGCGTGGCCCACCGCAGGAAGCTCGGCGGCTGGCAAGCCGCCAGCAGCGAAACGGCGAGAATCAGGGCCAGGCTCAACAACAAGAAGGGCTTGGACTTCATCAGGGTCTCTCCAGAGCAAGAGGTCGCCGTGAACCGCAAGTGTGCATCACTGCGAGGACGTGTCTCGCGTTGCGTGTTCGGTCAGGCAGCACGCAACACGAAACACGTCAAGTCAGGCAGCAGTTCGACTCAGCCCGCGACGAAGTCAGGCAGCGCGCGGCGAAGTTGGCGGCCCTATCCCCCAGCGCGGTCAAGGAGTCCTGTGAACCCCCTGAGGAACTCGATGGGCAGAGGGAAGACGATAGTGGAGGTCTTGTCCTCAGCGATCTCCAGCAGGGTCTGCAGGTAGCGCAACTGGATAGCAGCCGGTTCCTGCGACATGACGTGGGCCGCCTCCGCCAGCTTTTCAGAGGCCTGCAATTCACCCTCGGCGTGGATGATCTTGCCGCGCTTCTCTCGCTCCGCCTCGGCCTGGCGAGCCATGGCTCGCTTCATCGTGTCAGGCAACTCCACGTCCTTGATCTCCACGATGCTGACTTTGACGCCCCACGGTTCGGTGTGCTGGTCAATGATCTGCTGCAACCGGAGGTTGATCTCCTCGCGGTGCATCAAGAGATCGTCCAGCTCGAACTGACCCAGCACGCTACGCAGCGTGGTTTGAGCGATGCGCCAGGTGGCCTGCCTGTAGTTCTCCACCTTAACGATAGCATCGGAAGGGTCTACGACGCGGAAGTAGGCGACTGCATCCACCTTGACGGTGACGTTGTCTTTGGTGATCGCCTCCTGGGCGGGGATGTCCAACGTGATCACGCGCAGGTCTACCTTGAGCATGCGGTCCACCATGGGGATGATGAAGAAGAGGCCTGGCCCCTTGGCCCCCACCAGCCGCCCCAGGCGAAAGATGACCCCTCGCTCGTACTCCTGTACAATCTTGATGGCCGAACTGGCAATGGCCAGCAAGGCGATGATGAAGATGCCGAAGGTTGAGAGGAAAGTGAGTATGGGTCCCATGAGATGCCCTCCTTGAGATGTGATGAAACCAGTACCAATAGACGCATCCGGATTATACCGCACATCGGGCCAAATGGCAAGTAGTTCAACTGCCCTTGGCGTTTTGGCCGTGAAAATTGGCCGTGTTATAATGTATGCATCTATCCCGATGAGGAGCAACCGATGTCCAAGATCCTAATCCGCGATGTGGATGTCATCACACTCAATGAGCAAGGGGCGGTGTTGCGGGGCGCTGAGCTGGCCATCGCCGATGGACGCATCGTAGCGGTGGGTCAGGCTCCCGCCGATTTTGCCCCCGACGAGACCGTGGATGGCCACAACCGCGTGGCCATGCCCGGCTTCTTCAACGCCCACACCCACGCGGCGATGACGCTGGTGCGCGGCTGGGCCGACGACCTGCCTCTCGACCGCTGGTTCAACGAGCGCATCTGGGTGGCGGAATCGGCATTGGAGGAGGAGGACGTCTACTGGGGTGCCGCGCTGGCCGCGGCCGAGATGATCCGCTCTGGGACGGTGGGCTTCGCCGATCACTACTTCTGGATGGATCAGGTGGCCAAGGTCGTCGAGGAAAGTGGACTGAGGGCCACGCTGGCTTGGTGCGTCTTCGGCTTGGATGAAGGCGAGATCGGCACCGACCTGCAGGGCACGCTGGAGTTCGTACAGCGATGGCAAGGCGCGGCCGGTGGCTGCATCCGCACCGTACTGGGGCCGCATTCGCCCTACATTTGCTCGGACTACTTCCTGGCCCGTACGGCGGCGGTGGCCGCCCGCCTGGGCGTAGGCATCCACATCCACCTCTCCGAATCGCAGGAGCAGGTAGACAACTCGCTGGAGCGCTACGACCGCACGCCGGTGCAGGTGTTGGAAGCCAATGGCATCTTCAACGTGCCCACCATTGCTGCCCATTGCATCTACCTGCAGGAATGGGAGATGCGTGAGATCCTGGCCGAGTGGGGTGTGCACGTAGTACAGTGTCCTAACTGCCACATGAAGCTGGGCATGGGGACCACACCGGTGCCGGAACTGCTGGATTGCGGCGTCAACGTCGCCCTGGGCACGGACGGCGCGGCGTCGAACAATGATATGGACATGCTGGAGGAAGCGCGCCTGGCCTCGCTGGTTCAGAAGCACGACCGGAGAGACCCAGAAGTGTTGCCCGGAGATCTGGCGTTGCGTTTGGCCACGCAGAACGGCGCCCGCGCCATGGGCTTCCCCGAAAGCGGCGTCCTGGCGCCCGGCCGCCCGGCTGACCTCATTCTTTTCGACTTCGACAAACCCCACCTCTGGCCGCGGCACGACCTGGTGTCCAACGTCCTCTACGCTGCCAAGTCGCCCGACGTCAGCGACGTTTTGGTGGCTGGCTGCTGGCTGATGCGCAACCGGATACTGCTGACGCTGGACGAGGAACGCATCATGCGTGAGGCGGAGCGGCGCGCCTTCCGCATGGTGGGCAGCGACCTAAGGATCGTGCGGCAGTATCGAGGCTAAGGGGGGGGATTGGATATCAGGGATTGGGTCTCAGGGAACACGAGCCCCGATCACTGATACCTACTCCTCTCCTTTGACAGTTGCCCCCTTTTCGTCTACAATGTGCTATGTGACATCAGTCTCTTCTATTAAGGCGCTGAGGAAGTAGAAAAGGTCTTGCTGAAAGAGCGATTCGTAACTGCTCGGGCTCAGGCTGCTGCCCAGAGGATTGGAAATGGGACACGGATTCCCACGGATTGGACAGATTCTCACGGATTTCTCTGGATGCATCTGTGCATATCCGTCGAATCCGTGTTGATCTGTGTCCGATCGTTACCTGGCTGAGCATTTACGCCTGAAGAAGATATCTACACACTTGCCGACGGAAGACCATTCTATGACCAGGGGTAGAGTGGTCCTGGTGCCTTTTCCCTTTGATGACCTTTCAACAGCCAAGGTTCGACCGGCGGTCTGCTTGACAGACCCCATTGGTCCGCATCGCCACGTCATCCTGGCATTTATCACTAGCCGAATACCGACTGACCTACTGGAATCGGACCTGGTGTTGGATTCAAGTCAGACCAACTTCGCCACAATTGGGTTACGGGTGTCCTCTACGCTCCGGTTACATCGTCCAATGACGGTCACTACCGCGCTGATTCGGCGTGAATTGGGAGAGTTATCGCCTCGGATGCAAGCTGAAGTGGCTGATAAACTGCGGAAACTGTTTGGCTTGTCATAGGGGGACAAGCTTCTCCAGACTTCTCTGGAGTGTGGTGCGTGTTATTCCATATCAATTCATCCTGTTAATTTCGGGATCATGAATGAGGAGGCATGAATGACCATTTACAAGACCGATCAGATTCGCAACGTGGTGTTGCTGTCGCACGGAGGTGCCGGCAAGACGTCGCTGGGCGAGGCCATGCTGTTCAACAGCGGAGCCATCAACCGGCTGGGACGTGTTGACGACGGTAACACCGTTTCCGACTACGACCCCGAAGAGATCCGACGCAAGATCTCCGTCCAGATGTCGCTGTTGCCCTATGAATGGAACGGCAACAAGGTCAACGTGCTCGATGTGCCGGGCTACGTTGATTTCGTGGGCGACATGCTGAGCGCCATCCAGGTGGCCGACGCTGCCCTGGTGCTGGTGGACGCAGTCGCTGGCGTCGAGGTGGGCAGCGAGCTAGTTTGGGGCTATGCCGACAAGCGGCAACTGCCGCGCCTGCTGTTCATCAACAAGATGGACCGCGAAAACGCCGATTTCGACCAGGCGTTGGCTTCGCTGCGAGAGAGTTTCGACGCCAACTTCGTCCCTCTGCAACTGCCCATCGGCAAGCAGATGGATTTCCGTGGCGTGGTGGACCTGGTGACCATGAAGGCGCATCTGGGCGAGAAGGGCGAAGAAGCGCCGATACCGGACGAGATGATCGATCAGGCGGAGGAAGCGCGAATCCAATTGGTGGAGGCTGCCGCGGAGACGGATGATGCGTTGATCGAGAAGTATCTGGAAGGAGAGGATCTCTCGCCCCAAGAGATCATCCAGGGCTTGCGAAAGAGTGTGCGCGAGGGGGCGATGGTTCCGGTCTTCTGCGGTTCGGCCATTCGGAACGTCGGCATCCAGCCGTTGATGCGGGCCATCGTTGATTTCGCGCCTTCGCCAGGCGAAGCGGGCGCGGTCACGGCCGCCAGTCCGGTAACCGAAGCAGATGAGACGCTGGCCCCAGACGCCGCAGGGCCGCTGGCGGCGCTGGTTTTCAAGACGTTGGCCGACCCCTACGTAGGCAGGCTGAGCTACTTCCGCGTCTATTCGGGTACATTGCCTTCTGACAGCCGCGTTTTCAACGTCTCTAGCGGCGAGGAGGAGCGCGTCGGCCAGCTCTACATGATGCGGGGCAGGGAACAGAATGCTATCGCTCAGGTGGTGGCCGGAGACATCGGCGCCGTGACCAGGCTCACCGAGACCCGCTCGGGTGATACCCTGGCCGACAAGGGGCATCCGCTCATACTGCCTACTGCCAGCTACCCCTATCCGCTCTACGAGGTGGCGGTGAGCCCCAAGACCCAGGCCGACTCGGCCAAGATGGGCCCCACCCTGACCCGCCTGTGCGAGGAGGACCCCACCCTCCGCTGGCGGCAGGAGCCGAGCACCCGGCAGACCATCCTCGCCGGCACGGGAGAGGCACACGTGAGCATCGGCGTGCGCCGATTGCAGGAGAAGTTCAGTGTGGGAGTGACCACATCTATCCCCAAGGTGCCCTATCGGGAGACGGTGACCCGCCCGGCCAGTGACTACTACCGGCACAAGAAGCAGACCGGCGGGGCAGGCCAGTTTGCCGAGGTACACATGGAAATCAAACCCTTGGCACGGGGCGAGGGCTTCGAGTACAACACCAAGCGCGTCTTCGGCGGTGCGATCTCCTCATCCTTCTTCCCTTCGATCGAAAAGGGCATCAAGTCGGTGCTGGAGCGGGGGGTGCTCGCGGGCTATCCCATCGAGGATGTGCGCTGCGAGGTGTACGATGGCAAGCAGCACCCAGTGGACTCCAAGGACATCGCCTTCCAAATCGCCGGGCGCGAGGTCTTCAAGAAGGTGTTCATGCAAGCCGGGCCGGTTCTCCTGGAGCCCATCATGAACGTGACCATCACTGTGCCTGAGGAGTTCATGGGGGACGTGTTGGGCGACCTGAACACCCGGCGAGGGCGAGTGACGGGCATGGATCAGCAAAAGGGCAAGAGCGTGGTCACGGCCCAGGCTCCGTTGGCGGAGATACAGCGTTACGGCACAGACCTTCGCTCCATGACCCAGGGGCGTGGCGTCTACGAGATCGAGGTCTCCCACTACGAGATCATGCCCTCCCACGTCGTCGAGGGCGTGATCGCCGAGGCCAAGCGGGAGGCGGAGAGCAGCTAGACTGAGCAAATCACAGCTCAAGGCGGTGGAGGTTCCGAGACGTTGGTTTGCATTTGAGGTACGAGAAGAGGCGAAACGGCCACCTGGCAATGATGCCGGGTGGCCGCTCTCTGCAAGTATGCCCCGCGGCGGGGAACCGGGAACTTGGGAGCTTCACATTGATCTGGAAAGTCGACCTTCACGTTCACACACGTTACTCTGGGGACTGCCTGACGAGGCTGCCCGCACTCGTCGCCGCCTGCCGCCGCAAAGGGCTGAGCAAGATCGCCATCACCGACCACAACACCATCGCCGGAGCACTGGCGGCACAGGAACTGGCTCCCGACCTGATTATCGTGGGCCAGGAGATTGACACCACGCAGGGCGAGCTCATTGCCTATTTCTTGCGAGAAGGGGTACCCAAAGACCTCACGCCGCAGGAGGCCGTTGCTTGCCTGCGGGAGCAGGGGGCAGTGATCAGCGTCCCCCATCCTTTCGAGAGTCTGCGTCCTTCGGCGCTGGCTCGCGGAGCTCTGCTGGAGATCATTGACCAGGTGGATGCGTTGGAGGTGTTCAACGCCCGCTGTCTGTTGCAGCGCGACAATCGCCAAGCCAGGGAGTGGGCCGATCGCTATGGCAAACTGGCCACGGCGGGAAGCGATGCGCACACCCTCTGGGAACTGGGGCGTGGCTACGTGGAACTGCCGCCCTTCGACGGGCCAGAGGAGTTCTTGCAGAGCCTGGCCCAGGGCAAAGTCGGCGGAAGGCCCAACGGCCTTTGGGTGCACTTCCCTTCCACCATCGCCAAACCGCTGCGCCGGTTGGGTTGGCTCTGAACGCGGAGGCTCAAGTGGATTTCGCTAACAGTATCCTGGCGGTGATTCTCTCCCTCCTGGCGACAGCAGTGCCCACAGTCATGTACGCCCTGCTGATCTGGTGGGGTGATCGGTACGAGAAAGAGCCGTTGGGACTGCTGGCCGTGGCCTTCGTTTGGGGGGCGGTTCCCGCCATCCTCATCTCTCTGCTGGCGGAGACGCTGTTTGGTGTACCGCTGGCTGGACTGCAAGCTGAGCGGCTGGCCAATGTGTTGGAAGCGAGCGCCGTGGCACCTGCGGTGGAAGAGGTGGCCAAGGCCCTGGCCTTGGTGGGCCTCTTGCTGTTCTTCCGCCGCGAGTTCGACAACGTGCTGGATGGCGTGGTCTACGGGGCGCTGGTGGGCATCGGTTTCAGCATGACCGAGAACCTGCTCTACTTCCTCTCCACCTTTCTTGAAGGAGGATGGATGGGCTGGGGAGTAGTGGTCTTTCTGCGAGTTGTCCTGTTTGGCCTCAATCACGCTTTCTTCACCGCCCTCAGCGGGGCCGGGTTGGGCATGGCACGGCTGGCGCGGCGCGGCTGTCTGCGCTGGCTGATGCCACTGGTGGGCCTAGCCGCGGCCATGACCTTTCACGGTGTGCACAATCTGGGTGTCTCGCTGGCCGATGTATCCCTGGGCGGCCTCTTGCTGAGTTTGCTGACCAATGGTGGGGGGATACTGGTGCTGCTCGTCGTCGTGCTGCTGGCCTGGCGCCAAGAACGGCAATGGATCGAAACAGAACTGGCGGAGGAAGTGGACAGATTGCTGACGGCGTCGGAGTATTCGGCGGCGTTGGCATACGGGCGGCGTTTGCGGCTGTGGTGGGCGGCCTGGAGACGGGGGGGACGGAAAGAGGCGCGTCGCCAAGGGCGTGTGCATCGCTTGCTGACAGAATTGGCCTTTCGAAAGCATCGGCTGCGAGTGCTGGACGACGAGCGGGACATGGCACTGCTGTCCGACATCGAGCGATTGCGCCGGGAGATCGCCGCTCAGAGAAGCGAGATTGAGGAGACTTCGGCGACGGCCTGACAGGTAGTTGCTGGATGCGGTGGGGGATGGTATAATCACCAACGCTCCAACAGACAACGGAACACGTGAGGGGAACCATGAAGATCCTGAAAACCTACCCAGACCGCTGTATCGGATGTCTGGTTTGTGAAGCGATCTGCTCCGAGACCTACTTCGACGAACCAAACTCAGGGAAATCGGCCATCCGCATCGTCGAAGATGACTCTGGCGATGCGGATTATCGTATCCTCGTCTGCCAACAATTAGGTGACTGCATTGATGTCTGTCCAGCCATGGCCATCCGCCGTCTCAAGAACGGGGTGGTGACGATCAGCAAGAAGAAATGCGTGGGCTGCTACGCCTGCGTGAGTTTTTGCCCTATTGGGGCTATGTTCGTGCACCCCGATCACGTTGTGCCCTTCAAGTGTATCGCCTGCGGCAAATGTGCCGACGAGTGCCCCACAGAAGCATTGGAGATTGTGGAGGTCGAGGATTTCCCACCCAGCGAGACGGAGAAGTGGGCTGCCAAGTAGGTGAGTATACCAGGAAACAAGGAGACGAGGAGACAGGGAGACGGAGACAAGGAGACAGGGCACGTCCGGCGATCCTTTGTTTGTCTGTTGCCCCGTTTTCCTATCCCTTGAGCAGCTACTCAGCCCTACTGCCTGATCTGCC
>DFBV01000130.1:4576-10369 GCA_002366755.1 Anaerolineales bacterium UBA3071 | reverse complement strand
CGGTCAGCGGTTCGTCAATGAACCTCTCGTAGTGGCCCAGGTCGAGGTCGGTCTCTGCTCCATCGGCGGTGACGAACACCTCACCATGCTGATAGGGGCTCATCGTCCCCGGATCCACGTTGATGTAAGGATCCAGCTTCTGGATGGTCACGGAGATGCCCCGGCTCTTCAGGATACGTCCGATGGAGGCAGCGGTCACCCCTTTGCCCACGGAACTGACCACGCCGCCGGTCACGAAGACATACTTGGTCACGTCCAACTTCTCCCCGCCAAACACTCCCGCAACTCCGCCGCCACCCGCTGGAAATCCGGCGTCTCATGCACCAGCGGCCTCAGTTCCTGTTCCCAGGTTCGCCCCGCAGCACTCAAATTGCTCCATAGCACCGCTTCATCGAAGACCATGCCCACCGTCGCCAGCTTGCGAGGCAGCAACTCGAACACGCCGCTGGTGTCCACCTCCCGTTGTGTCAGCACCGCCCACAGGTCGTAAACGTCGCGAGGTGCGCTCCGCATCAGCGTCGCCCGCAGTTTCTCGGCCAGAATCTCCTCTAATCGCATAGCGATCACAGGGAAGGGGTCGAAGTAGGGAGTGGCGAACGGCTGCGTGAGCGGCGGCAGCAGCACCGGCTCGCGAAAGCTAACGTCAATCTTGATGGAGTTGGGGAAATCCAGCGGCCCCACATAGCCCAACCGCTGGATGGTCAACGCGTCCGAGAAGAGGCGATGATCCTTGACCCGGCCGCTGATTCCGGCAACCTCGACGGCCGGCTTCAGTTCGTCCAAAGCCATCGGGCGGTGGGCGGTGAAGTCGATATCCAACGAGAGCCGCAGGCCCAGGTATAGCTTGTGGAGAGCTGTGCCACCCTTCAGCACGAGAACCTGGCGCAGGTTATCGTCCGCATACATAGCCCGCAGCACGACAGCAATGATGTAGTCCTTTTCCAAGGCGCCGAGGGAGACGCCGCGATAGCGCTGTTTCTGGATTAGTACCAGTTGCGCCCGGTTGATCATATCACCTCTCTACCACGGAGAAGTTGCTCTTCAGGCAGGTTGACGATCAACCGCCAGCGCTTGCTTTTCGCCAGGGCTTCCTTGGGGAAGAGGACAGAAAGGTAAGCAGTGCTGCTACCTCCAGCCTGGCTGGCGAGGGCCGATGTGTCGTCCAATTCCAGCAGGTCTAGCAGATAGCCCAGGCGACGCGCCAAGACACCACTGCCCATCCTCAGCGCATATGCACAGAGCTTGGGCACGTCAAACTGCCCTCGTCCCTCCGACAGGGCCTTGGCGATCTCGATCATCCCCCCGCCGTACGCTTCTTGGTCCAGGCAATCAACAATGGTCTTTTCCGGGTCAGCGATCTTGACCTCAAGATCATCAATGGGTATCCCAGTGAAGCCGAAGAACTTGGGAGGTTTGAGGGTCACAAACTGAAAGCGGCTGCCTTGAAACTCCAGGTGACGCCGGCGCTTGGTGGTGGCAATGAAGACGACACGGGGCAACTGTTCGGTCAGGCCCCAATAGGACATGGCGGTACGGTAGGAGATGTAGTAGGGAGAGACAAGCTGGCTAGCGTAGACAAACTCATGCTCCGCCCATCCCTCCTTCCCCTCCATCGGCACCACCAAATACCGCCCCCGTTCGATCCGCCCCAGCCAGCCCTTCTTGTGTAAGCGGGAGAGGATGCGATAAGCGTTTTCCCTGGACGTATCCAGAATGGCACTGACCTCTGCCGGTCCGACTACTTTGACCTGGTGAAAAGCCAACTCCGACAGCAGCGCATATTCCTGTGATGATAGAGCCCTCATTTGTGTAACGAACCTCCCATGTTTTGGGAGTATTGTAGCACGGAACACCCGATAGGTCAAGTCGTCCGCCGAGTGCTGGACCGCTCACCCGCTCTGAGGCCGCGGGCAGCACTCCCTCAAACACTACCACCAGCGTCTACACCTCCATGCGGTTTCATCCCTCGAAGGTGCCCCTCTTGATCGAGACGATGAGCGGCCGCCGCTCCGCGCAGCCTCTCCCAGCAAGCGCGCAGTTCGTCCAACTCCTCGCCATCAGCAGGCAGCTCGCCATAGTGCACTTTGACATATGCCTCGGTCAGCCGGGCCAAGTCGGCTTCGTGCTCCGGAAAGGCCTGCGCCAGCGTGGGCAGGAACTCGTTGGGGGTTCTCGCCGGCGGACGGGGAAAGCCGCGCCGCTCGGCCAGGCGGATGACGTTGGCGTAAATGTAGCGCACGGAGATGGCCGCGTACAGCCGCCGTCCGATGCCGAACCGCCCCACCTGCCCCACCAGTTCTCGCAGTCGCTCCCACGCTTGCCGCAGCAGGCGGCCTGCTTCTGCCCCCGTCCTCGCCTCCTCCCACAGAGCCTCGCTCTCATCTTCGATCAGGCGACGATGCCAGCGGCGCCGGCGCTCCAGCCAGATGACGATGAGCAGCAGAGCAACCACGATAATCAACGTGGGGCAAAGATAACGCCCCAGGAACAGCACCCAGGCCGGCGGCCTGCCGTACTCCCCCGCCTCTTGTTGTACTTGCTCCAACGCCCCGAACGCCGGAGAACCGAGACTCGGCAGACCTGCGGAATCTAGCAGACGCCTCACCGTGTTGACGAGCCACTCAAGGAGCGGCCCCAGAAGCCGCAAGAACTGCACCACCAACCAGCCAGCCGCTCGGCCCATCCAGACGAAGAACGGATCCATCCAGGCCAGCAGCGTGCCAAACCCTTCCACCGAATAGACATGGCTCAGCAGCCAGCCCAGGCCCAGTACCAGCAGGCTGGCAGCGATCAGGATCACCAGCCAGCGGGGGCCAAAGGGGCGCTCTATCCCGCCAGAGACCTGGCTCTTGTCCTTCACTCGCGCCAGCGCCACTGCGAGCAGGCAACAGAAGAAGAAGGGAGCAATGAAAACGCTAACCTCGCTGCCCACAAGGTAGGAGAGGATCAACGTGGACACGACGAGCAACAGCACGTTGCGGCGAAACTCGTAGCCGACGCTCTGGAAACTGTGGTCCTGTTGGCTGAGGCTGATAGCCCGCCACCAGAGGAAGAACATCGTGCCCAGCACGATCACCTCATCGGAGATACCCTGGATGAGATGAGTGAGCGTCCGTCCGGTGGCTGGAAGCCACGACCAATCGAACCACGATGTTCCCCAATAGACATAGAGGCGGATCACCAGCAGCGAGCTGACGATGACCATGCCTATCACGATCAGCTCGTACAGTGGAGAACCAATCTGCCATTCGGCCAGGAAGAGGGCCAAACGCATCATGCCCCACACCAGGAGCCACAGCATCAGCGCCACCAGGTACGGGGGAAACGCCCACGCACTGCGGGTGAAGGCCAGGAAGAGCGGCGTGAACCAGCAGATCTCCATGCCCGCCAGGGCGAGCAGCAGCGTCTCCAGTTGCCAGTTCAGAGCTATTGACTTGGCGACGGCCTTACGAGCTGAGGTGATCATCGTGATGCGTGATGCGTGATCCGTGATCCGTGCCACGTGTTGCGTGGTGCGTGGTGCGTGTGCGAGTGGCCCAGGCCTCGACGGGTGTGGGCGGGCGGAAGGTCAGGGCAGGCAGCACCTCCAGCTCCGTTGCGTCGGGCGGCAGGTGATACACGGTGATGCCCGGCAACCGCTGCTCATCCGGCACTTTCAGGCTCAGAGAGATGAGCACCAGCCGCCGTCCCACCTCTTTCAGCCGCAACAGTGTGGCCTCCAATTCCTCCGTAACGATCGCTGTGACGACCACCAGAGTCGCTCCCCAGGGCAGACGCGGACTTTCAGCCGTGAGCAAGCCCTCGACGGAGGAGGTGGCGAAGGGGGTCACCGCCGCCAGCGCCTCCAGGATGCGCACGAGTTGCGCAGGACTGCGACCCGGCAGCACCTTGATCGGCTGATCGGAGCGAGGCAGCGCCCCGTTGGCGATCACCCCCACGGGCCAGCGTTGGGCGATGCCGTAGCTGGCTATGGAAGCCGTCACGCTCACTGCCTTCTCCAGCAACTCGGGGATCACGCCCATCCAATGCCTGCGCAGAGTGGCCACGTTGAGGAAAACGATCAGCTTGATGGAAGTCGCCGGCTCGTACTCCCTGGCCTGCAAACGCTGGTGGCGGGCGGTGGCCTTCCAATGGATGCGGCGCAAGCCATCCTCGGGCTGGTAGTCACGCACCCCTATCGTGCGGCTGGGATCTTCGAAGATGCGCTTCTGCGCCCTGACCTCGCCAAAAGGATCTTTGGCAGGCAGCCCCAGCTCGGCGAGCGGCATCACTTTGGGGTAGACAATGAGCCATTCCTGTTCCTGCTCCCGTTTCTGGGAGCGGAAGAGGCCGAACAGATCCCCCGACTCCAGCATCACAGGGCCAAACGCATAGAACCCGCGCTGTGTACAGTGCAGCCGGTAGCGACGCCGCAGACGTTCGTACCAGTTCAACGAGAAGAACGTGCTCAGCGTGCCCAGGTTGGTGCCCGATGAGACCACCACTTCGCCCCCCTCCAGCGGCAAGCCAGTGGGGAAGGTATCCTCCACCCGCAGCCAGCTAAGCGGCAGGAACTTGTGGTTGTCCACCTGCAGCGTCACTTCCACCGTCTCGCCGCAGAAGGCGCGGCGCTCGCTGAAAAGGCGATGATAACTCACGCCCCACAGCGACAAACGGTTCCAGAGCCAGGAGACGAAGACGATGGTCAGCAGCGACAGGGCGATGAGCAGCAGTCCCTGACGGTGGAACCCGACGCCGAAGAGAGTGAGGATGGCCGCCAGCACCAGCCAGGCCTCGCTGAACTGTTCTTGTTTCTGAGCATCAATGACCATCCGGCGGCCGGCGAAGAAAGAGGCAAGACGTTCACGGGAACGCTCTTCAGCTCGAGCGGCGTCCGCTCCCTCCACCGTGTCTGCCGATCTGCTCCATCTTTCCGTCATTTCCCCTTCAGCCTTCAATCCACCACCGGCACCGGCACTTCACTCACAATTTCCGCCACGACTTCCTCCGGCGTGCGGCCGCGCAGCCGCGTCTGTGGATTGATGTGGATGCGATGGGTCAGCACCCAGGGGGCCAGATACTTGACGTCGTCGGGCATGACAAAATCGCGCCCCCGCACGGCGGCCAGCGCCTGGCAGGTCTTGTACAGCGCCAGCGTGCCCCGCGGGCTGACCCCCAGGTCCACCGCGCGATGCTCCCGCGTCGCCCGCACCACCTTCACCAGATACTCCCGCACCGACTTCTCCACACGGATGTGCTTCACCGCCTTCTGCATCTCCAGCAGCGCCTCGCCGGACACCACAGGCTCCAGCGTCTCCAGAGGATCCTCATGTTCAAAACGCAACAGGATGGCGTTCTCCTCTTCCTCGTCGGGATAGCCAATGCGCACCTGCATCAGGAAGCGGTCGATCTGCGCCTCAGGCAAAGGGAAGGTGCCTTCCAGCTCGATAGGGTTCTGAGTGGCGAGGATAAGGAAGGGACGCGGCAGCGGGTGGGTCACGCCGTCCACGGTGACCTGCCGTTCTTGCATGGCCTCCAGCAGCGCGCTCTGCGTGCGGGGCGTAGCGCGGTTGATCTCGTCGGCCAACACAATCTGGGCCTCCACCGGCCCAGCCCGAAACTCGAACTCCTGCCGCTTCTGGTTGAAATAGGAGATGCCCGTAACGTCCGAAGGCAAGAGATCGGGAGTGAACTGGATGCGGGAAAAGGTGCAGCCCAGGCTGCGGGCAATGGTCTTGGCCAGCGTTGTCTTGCCGATACCTGGCACGTCCTCAATAAGCACGTGCCCTTCGCAGAGAAGCGCCACCAGCGCCA
>DFBV01000130.1:475-4554 GCA_002366755.1 Anaerolineales bacterium UBA3071 | reverse complement strand
GAGCGTTGCTCCTATGAGTTCTGTGCCCATCACCCGCCAACGAAGTCCGCGGTTCAATGCGCGGCCACAGTATACCACGACAGTTGGCAAGTAGACAAGAAAACAAGGGGACGGGTGCCACCCTTGTCTGCTTGTTTCCTTGTCCACTTCCTCCCTTTGGTGTATAATGTCGTCGCCGAATGAAAGATCCTTCAGGTTTCCTACGTACAATTGAGGCTTCGTCAAGTGGGACACACATGACCCAAATCTACGTTGCTTTGGATACGGAAACAACAGGCATCAACGCCGAGCGAGACGCCATTATCGAGATCGGCGCTGTGCGCTTCCGCGACGACGGCCGGGTGCTGGACGAGTGGTCCAGCCTCATCAATCCACGCCGCCCCGTCCCTTTCAGCATCACCCAATTGACGGGCATCACCTCGCAGATGGTGGCCAGCGCGCCGACCCTTTCCGACATGACAGGGGGCTTACGCCGCCTCATCGGCGACTCAAGCACGATCATTGTCGGCCACAACGTGGACTTCGACCTCGGCTTCCTGCGGCAGCAGGGGGTGCACTTCCACAACCCCTACCTGGATACCTTCGAACTGGCTGGTATCCTTCTGCCCAAGCAAGGCCGCTACAGCCTCGGCCGGCTGGTGGCTCACTTCGGCATTTCCTTTTCCCAGCAACACCGCGCCCTGGACGACGCCCACGCCACCCAGGCTCTTCTGCTGGCCCTCATGCATTACGCCGAGACCGAGGTGCCGCTGCAGACGATCCGGGAAATCAACCGGCTGGCGGCCGACAGCAATTGGCGTCTGCGCCCCTTCTTCCAGGAGGTCGAGCGGAGGTGCAGCCGGCGCGCTTTTGTCGCACCCCGTGCGGGCGCTGCACCTGGAGCGAAGGCAGCCGCAGATCATCTCAGCCCTCTCTTTGGGGAAGAAGAGGAGGCAGAGCCGCTGTACCCGGCAATCACTCCCCAGCCATTGGGCGAGGACGCGCTGGCGCAGATGCTGGAGCCCGAGGGCGTTTTCGCTCGGCACTTCCCGCATTTCGAGTATCGCCCTCCCCAGGTGGACATGCTGCGCGCCGTGGTACAAGCCTTCAACGGAGCGGGGCAACTGCTGGTCGAAGCTGGCACGGGAGTAGGCAAGTCGTTGGCCTATCTGCTGCCGGCCATCCACTACGCTGTCCAGAACTCCACGCGTGTCGTCATCTCCACCAACACCATCAACTTGCAGGATCAGCTTTTCGACAAGGACATCCCCGACCTGCGCAACGTGCTGACAGTGCTGGACGCAGAAGATGGTGGGCGAGGGACTCCCGTTCACAATGTTCGGGTCGCCCTGCTCAAAGGGCGCACTAACTACATCTGTCTGCGGCGGCTGGCGGCCATGCGCTCCCGCCGCGATCTGTCGCCGCGCGAGCTGAGCGTGCTGGCTCGCGTCCTCGTCTGGCTCCACTCCACCAAGAGCGGCGACCAGTCGGAGCTTTTCCTGCCCACCACCCGCGACAGGGCCGTGTGGCTCTCCGTGGCGGCCAACAACGAGAGCTGTCTGCCCGATCAGTGCTCGCACGCCCACCGAGGCCGTTGCTACTTCTATCAGGCCCGCCGCCGAGCCGAGAACGCCCACCTGATCATCATCAACCACGCCCTGCTACTCTCCGATGTCGCGGTGGAGAACCGCGTGCTGCCAGAGTACAAGAACCTTATTGTTGACGAGGCGCACCAACTGGAAGCCGCCACTACCCAGCAACTCAGCTTCGCCAGCGACGAGCGGCAGATGACCCGCCTGCTGAGCGGTTTGTACACCCAGCGCGATGCCCGGCCCGGTGGCCTGCTCCCCGACCTGCTCGCACGCTGCCAGCAGGCACTGCCCCTGGAGGTCCGCACTCAACTGGCCGCCTACGTCACGCCAGTCCAGGCACTGGTGAGCCGTTCCCACAGGCAAGTCGTCGAATTCTTCGACGCTATGCACAACTTCGTGGAGGACCAGGAGTTGCTGCGCAGCGGCAGCACCTACAACCAGCGCATCCGCGTCATGTCGGGCTTGCGCATTCAGCCCGCCTGGAGCAGCGTGGAGATCGCCTGGGACAACACGGCCGACACCCTGCGCCGTCTGGCGGATCGGTTGCAGAAGCTAGTCGGCGGCCTCAACGAGTTGATCAAATACGACATCCCGGATCACGAAGAGACGGTGGAGAACCTGGTAGACACGACGCAACACGTGAGGGAGCAGGTGGCACAGATCAGCGCGCTGGTCAGCCAGCCCGCAGCGGCGTCCATCTATTGGATGGAGATCGCCCCGCCGGAGCGAGGGCGGCACCTTTCGCTGCACGTGGCCCCTTTGCACATCGGCCCGCTTGTGGACAAGTATCTCCTCATGCCCAAGGAGACAGTGATCCTCACCTCCGCCACGCTGCGCGCAGCGGGTGACTTCGACTTCATCCAGGAACGGCTGCACGCCTGGGAGGCGGACACTTTGGCCGTAGGTTCGCCCTTCGACTACGAGGCCTCCACCTTGCTCTACCTGCCCACTGACATCCCTGAACCGAACGCACCGGGCTACCAGCGGGCCGTGGAGCGGACGCTGGCCGCTCTGATCGTCGCCACCCGAGGGCGCACGCTGGCCCTGTTCACGTCCTACAACCAGTTGCGTCGCACAGCCAAGGCCATCGGGCCTCGTCTGGCCGAGGAAGGGATCACCGTGCTTGAGCAAGGGGGCGGCGGTTCGCGGGCCCAACTGCTGGAGAGTTTCCGCACACTCGAAAAGGCGGCGCTGCTGGGCACGCGCAGCTTCTGGGAGGGGATTGACGTCCTGGGGCCAGCGCTGAGCTGTCTGGCCATTGCTCGGCTGCCCTTCTCCGTGCCCACGGATCCTATCGTCGCCGCCCGCAGCGAGAGCTACGACGAGCCTTTCTACCAGTACTCGGTGCCGGAGACCATCCTGCGCTTCCGGCAAGGGTTCGGGCGTCTGATCCGTTCCAAGACCGACCGCGGCGTGGTGGTGGTGCTTGACCGCCGTTTGCAGACCAAGGCCTACGGCCAGTTCTTCCTCGATTCCCTGCCCGAATGCACGGTGCGCCGTGGCCCCCTCGCCAATCTGCCTCAGGCGGCAGCGCAGTGGATTGATGGCTAGGCTGCGCACCTGACGCGAGACGCGGACAGTGCAAACTCCGAAGGCCGCTGGTTGACATCCTTGGTCTTCTGAAGTATAATCTCAACAGTCTGGTCAATCCAGACGCGGAAGGGGAAAGAAAGAAAGAAGGAAAGCAGAGGCCGCCCCTATCACTGAGATAGAGGCCCTGCATTGGAGGATCAGGAGGAAGAAGATCGAACATGATCGCCGTGCACCATCTGCGCAAAGGCGTGACCATTGAGCTGGACGGGGGACTGTTCCGCGTCCTAGAGTATTCACATCACAAACCGGCCCGCGGCCCGGCCATCATCCGCACCAAGCTGCGCAACCTGCGCAGCGGGGCGACCATCGACCGCACCTTTGGCTCCGGCCAGAAGGTGGACGATGTTCGGCTGGATCATTCCTCGGTACAATATCTCTACACCGACGGAGAACTGTACTACTTCATGGACACGAAAACGTACGAGCAACCTGCTCTCTCAGCCCAGATCCTGGGCGATGCCGTCAACTACCTGGCTGAGAACCTCATCCTGGAACTGGAGGCCCATGAGGGCGAGCCGATTGCCATCGAGTTGCCCACGACGGTTGATCTGGAAGTAGTGGAGACGGAGCCCGGATTCGCCGGCGACACGGCCACCGGGGCCGTGAAGGAAGCTGTGCTCTCTACGGGCCTCAAAGTGAAGGTGCCGTTGTTCGTCCAAGAGGGAGACACAATCCGTGTGGACACCCGCAACGGGACGTATGTCACGCGGGTGTAGCGAGCCGTACAACTTGCCTTCTTTCCTGTTTGCTGGTATAATTTACATCGGTTGGGGTTGAGATTCCCCTGCCGGAGCGCCACCCTAGCTCAATCGGCAGAGCAAGCGCTTCGTAAGCGCTAGGTTATCGGTTCAAGTCCGATGGGTGGCTCCATCGCCCAGAAAGCCCCGACCCCCGTCTGGTTGGGGCTTTTCGCGA
>DFBV01000130.1:0-405 GCA_002366755.1 Anaerolineales bacterium UBA3071 | reverse complement strand
GCATAGCAAGCGGGAACACCACTCGCCTCGTGCTCCTGGCCTTGTTGGCGCTGAGCCTCGTCCTGGGCAGCCTGCTGCCGCAACTGCCCGCGGCGGACGCAGTTGATCCGGCCACGGCCAACCGCTGGCTAAGCACCACTGTCACCCGCTACGGCACGTTGGGGACACCGCTACGGGCTGTGAGCCTGTTCGACATCGCCCACGCCTTCTGGTTCCGGCTGCTGCTGGCCCTGCTGGCCTTTCACCTCCTGCTCAGCGCCGTTGAAGCCGCGCAGACCGCCTGGGCCGCATTGAGCAACCGCCGCCGTCCGCCCCTCCCCCCTTCAGACGCCCCCCACGAAGCCTCGGCATCCCTGCCGCCACCCCTTCGGAAGGCGGTAAACGCTGTGCGCTCACAACTTGCCG
>DFBV01000003.1:11259-12417 GCA_002366755.1 Anaerolineales bacterium UBA3071 | reverse complement strand
ATCCGTTGATTTCCCAATCCGTTGATTTCCCAATCCGTTGTCCAATCCGCCGTTCCAACCCACAATCCAAATCATGAACCTACGAGACTTCCTTTCCCGAATCGAATCCGCCGACCACTTGTTGACCATCACCCGCCCCATTGACCCGCACCTGGAGATGGCGCGGGTCATCGGCGCGCTGGATGGGCGGCCGCTGCTCTTCACTCACGTGAAAGGCTCAGCATACCGCGTCGCCGCTGGAGTCTGCGCTGGTCGGCCCTACTTCGCCCTGGCGCTGGGCTGCCAGCCGGAGGAGTTGCTCTTCCGCCTGGCGGAGGCGCTGACCAATCGGCAGCCGCCGCCGCTGGTGGATATTGCCCCTTGCCAGGAGGTGATCGAGCCAGAGGTGGATCTGACTTCGCTGCCCTTCCTCACCCACTGGCCGGACGATGCGGGGCCTTACGCCACCGCTGCCGTGGCCTTCATCGAGGATCCGGACACCGGCCCTAACGTTTCGTTCCACCGGTTGCTGAGGCTGGATGAGCGTAGATTGGCAGCACGCCTGGTGGAGGGGCGAGGCACGCACACTGCGTTGAGCAAGATGCAGGACGACCTGCCGGTTGCCATCTGCATCGGACTGCCGCCGCACGTGCTGCTGGCCGCGGCCATGTCCCCGTCTCCGGACGTGGACGAGCTGACCATCGCCCAGGCCCTGGCCCCGACACCCGTCGTGCAATGCCGCACAGTGCCGCTGCGGGTACCGGCGGCCGCCGAGTTCGTCCTCGAAGGGCGCATCACCCATCGAACCGTGACCGAGGGGCCGTTCGTTGATCTGACGGAGACCTACGACATCGTGCGGCAGCAGCCGGTGATCGAGATCGACTGCATCACCCACAGGCGGGAGGCGATCTACCAGGCGCTGCTGCCGGGCGGGCTGGAGCACAAGCTGCTCATGGGCTTGCCGCGGGAACCGACCATCTACGCCGCGGTGAGCAAGGTGTGTGATTGCCGCAACGTGCACATCACGCCGGGGGGCACGTCCTGGCTTCACGCCGTGGTGCAGATTCAGAAGCATCACCCCAACGACGGGCGACGGGCGGCCGAGGCGGCCTTCCGCGGCCACAATTCACTCAAGCACGTGGTCGTTGTCGATAGCGATGTGAACCTGTTCGACACGCA
>DFBV01000003.1:9791-11179 GCA_002366755.1 Anaerolineales bacterium UBA3071 | reverse complement strand
CGAGCAGGTGCCGGGGCGCAAGGCCCGCACCAGCAAGATGGCTCTCGACGCTACCATTACCTGGGACATGCCCAACGGGCCGAGTGATCCGGAGGCGTTTCGGAGGGTGGCGCTGGAGAAGATTGACATCGCATCGTACATTGGAGAGGGGCTAGGGGACAGGGATTGAGGGTCAGGGGCGCCGCCCCCTAAGCCTTACTCCTTCACCCTAATGCGAGATAGGCCGTTCTGAGGCAGTCGCTCTACCGAAATCGGGAGTTCAACTCCCTCCTAACTGAACTGTATTGCCCTTCACCCCTTGAAGCATCGAATCAACTGGAGTCAAGTCATGCATCACTCCCGATCTAGCACATCGTTACCACCAGTTCTCCGCACCTTCATTGCCGTCGAATTGGATGAGGCCGTGAGGAAGGCGCTGGCAGCGACGCAGGATGAACTGCGGGCCGTCGTGCCGCGCCGTTCTGTGCGCTGGGTGCGGCCCCAAGGCATCCACCTGACGCTCAAGTTCCTGGGCGATACGCCGGCGGGACGGCTGGAAGAACTCAAACAGGCGCTGGTCGCTGCTGCCTCGGAGGTGGCTCCCTGCTCATTCACCGTGGAGGGGCTGGGCTGCTTCCCCAAGCCGCAGCGGCCGCGGGTTATCTGGGTGGGTGTGAAAGAGCCGACGGGGACGCTGAGAGCGCTGTGGCGGGCGGTGGAAGCGCACGTGGCGCCGCTGGGCTGGCCGACGGAGGAGCGGGGCTTTCAGCCGCACCTGACGCTGGGCCGCGTGCAGCGCCGCGCCAGTCCGGCCGAGCGGCGGGCGATAGGCGAAGTGGTGCAAAGAAGCGACGTGGGCAGGCTGGCAAGCATGGCCGTGCGAGCTGTCAGCTTCATCCGCAGCGAGTTGAGGCCAACAGGGGCAGTGTATACGACGCTGGTGGAAGCGAGATTGGGAGGGAGTTGATCAGGCTTGATCGGAGACGATACACTCCAGAGCCAGTGTCCTTTGGAGGTTACATGATCATAGCAGTGATCGGCGGCGCAGACTGTACGCCTGCTGAAGCCGCTGCTGCCGAGACCGTCGGGCGTCTTCTGGCAGAGGCGGGGGCAGTGCTCGTCTGCGGCGGGCGGGGCGGGGTGATGGCGGCCGCCTGCCGCGGGGCCAAGTCGGCCGGCGGACTCACCGTCGGCATCCTGCCGGGGGTAGATGCCAGGGACGCCAACCCTTGGGTGGATGTGCCCATCGTCACGGGGCTGGGAGAGGCGCGCAACACCATCGTCGTACGCTCTGCCGACGCCGTGATCGCTGTCGGCGGCGCGTACGGCACGCTGTCAGAGATCGCCTTTGCCCTGCGATGGGGCAAGCCGCTGGTGGGGCTAGGCACGTGGAAACTGGCACGCGGCGG
>DFBV01000003.1:0-9744 GCA_002366755.1 Anaerolineales bacterium UBA3071 | reverse complement strand
ACTGGATATTGGAGACTAGGGATCAGTCCTGAATGGGATCTTCTGAGGCATCTGCCGGGTCTGAAGCGTCTGATAGGTCTGAGGTGGTTCCATCGGACCCATCAGTTCCCTCAGGTCTCTCGGGGGTCTCAAGAGTCTCAGCCGTCTCTTGCTCTTCCTCAATAGGAGGCATCGGCGCTGAGCGTCGCGTCACCAGGTGCATGAGCCCCGCCAGTGGGCCGAAGGCCAGGCTGGCGATCAGGAAGGCGAAGAGGCCAATAGCCGCCAGGCCCACTGCCTGGGCCTGAAGCTGTCCGGGCCAGTCGGGTTGGAGACCGACTGCCGTCCAGAGGCCGCTGACCCCCTGTCCGGCCACGTGCAGGTACTCGTCGGGGCCGATGCCGTTCCAGCCGGCGCCGAACTTCCCGTCGGCGAAGAGCGCCACGGCCAGCAGGCCCCACAGACCGCTGACACCGTGCATGGTAAGCGCCGCCGTGGGGTCGTTCCAGCGCAGGAGGTGGTCTACGAGATAGCAGGCCAGCGGCGTGAGCAAGCCAGCCACACCGCCGATGACCAGCGCTGCCCAAGGGGGCACGAAGGGGCCGCTGCCGCTGATGGCGACGAGCCCCGCGGCCAGCCCACGGGCGGCCATCAGCGGGTCGGGGCGGCTGGCGACGAACCAGGTGTAAACCAGCGGCAGGGAAACGCCTGCGGCTGCGGCCAGCAACAGATTGACCGCCAGCCGGGCAGGGTCAAGGGAGGCCCAGTCGAGCAAGGGATTAGCCCAGGCCCAGGCCACGCTGCCGATGAGCAGCAGAAGGGCACCCAGCGTGGCCAGCAGCGGCAGGTGGACGGGGGGAAGCGGGATCGGCTCATCGGATGGCTGGCGGGGGCGACGAGGGAGAAAGGTCAGGATTCCGGCCGCGGCGACGGCAGCACCCAGCAGATGCACCAGCCCGCTGCCGGCAAAGTCCACAAAGCCATGTCCCAGTCCCAGGTTGTAGCCCAGATTGGCCAGCCAACCGCCACCCCAGATCCAGTTGCCCGCCAGCGGATAGAGCAGCGCACCGACGAGCAAGCCGCCTAGCCCGGCCACGAAGGTCGGCGCCCGGCCGCGTAGAGCCAGCAGCGGGATGAGAGTCGCCGTGGTCACCCAGGGGAGCTGGGCGAAGAAGAGAGCCAGTGCGCCGGGCGTGGCACCGCTACCGCTCAGGCCAAAGCCGTGCAGCCCGGCCATGCCCCAGCCGGTGCCCCAGCGAGCGTCGAGCGCCGACCATTCCCAGACCAGCCCTTCCAGGCCGCCGGCGCGGTGGATGAGCCCCACGCCGCCGAATTGCAGTCCGAAGCCGCAGGCCCAGTAGCCCAGCGCCGCCAGGGCCAGCGCGCCCAATCCGGCCAGCGTGACCTGACGCGCTTCTTCGGCGGGCAGCCCGCCAGCGGCCACCAGCACGAAGCCGACCGGGACGAGGATGGCGATGCCGCCTGCCAGCAGCGGCCAACTCAGGGCGGGGTCGGGGGGAGCAGCGGCGGCCGGTGAAGCAGCGGCTACGGTGCTCGTGGCCAGCAGCGTTAGCAGCACGGCAACAAGAAACGCAAAGGGGGAAAGGGTGTGGAGGTGTGGGAGTGTGGGGAGTGAGGGAGCACGGCGAAAACTCAACGCTAAGCGCTTTCTGGACATCTTCTCCTCCTTGTTAGTCGCGTGGTCATCTGGTTCTGGTGACCATCAGATCACTTGACACCCAACTATCCGACTATGCGACCAAACGACTACACGGCTACCTGACCAAGGACTACTTGACTAACAAATGCTACCACAGATGAGCGAATCGGACAAGCCAGCGGGCGAGGTGCGCTTGCTCGCCGATGCCATGCTGGGCAAGCTGGCCAAGTGGCTGCGGCTGCTGGGCTACGATACAACCTACAACTCCGCCTGGGACGACACGACCATCGTTCGCTTGGCCCGCGCCGAAGGGCGGGTGGTGTTAACTCGCGACCGTGCCCTTTCGGAGCGGCGCGGCGTGCGGGCGCTCCTCATCAGCAGTGATTGGCTAGAAGAGCAGATGGCTCAGATCATGAATGAACTGCACCTGCCGCCGGGCGTGGCGGGCTCTCGCTGCTCTGTCTGCAACGCGCCGCTGGAGCCCATCGCCAAGGCGGAGGTGGAGGGACGGGTGCCGCCGTACGTGTTGCGCACGCAAGAGGTGTTTCATCGCTGCCCGCACTGCGACAAGATCTATTGGCCTGGTGGCCACTGGGCGCGCATGCAGCCGGTCATGACTCGTTTGCGGAGAGAAGAAAAAACGTGATTTCGGAGGAGAAACGATGAACCAGAACCGTTTGCTCACTCTCGTTTGCGTGGGAGTAGTTGTGCTGATGGCGAGCGTGTTGTTATTGGCGCTGGCTGAGCGTGAAACGTCCCAAGCACTGACCGAACTACCTGCTCGACGGGCCGAGGCAACGCTAGTGCTCCCTGGCGAGACTCCAATCCCAGGGATAGACAGGCTTTTGGAGCCGCCTCTATTTCCATCTACACCAACCCCTGTCCCGAGGGCGCCTTCGCCCCGCCTACCCATACCTCTCCTGCTTCACACCATCCGGCGTTTGGCCTATCCAGCCGCTACCGATTTTCCCATTTCGGATCTTCCCTTCACCAGCGAGGAGTCGCCGGCAATTGACGGCACAAAGGTTGTCTGGTTTGATGATCGTACTCATGGCCCGACCGACGTTTGGGGCTATGATCTTGCAACGGGTGAAGAGTTTCAGGTAACGACTCATCCAGTCGCCCAGTTCATCGCCGATATTGGCGGGGACATCGTAGTGTATGAGGACAATCGCAATGGAACCTGGGACATCTATGCTAGCGATCTCAGCACTGGCGAAGAATTCGTCGTAGCGACTGGCCCGAACCATCAGCGCTATCCACGCATTTGGGGGGATTACATTGTATACCAGGATGAAACGGCTGATTACTTTCAATCTGACGTCTATCTCTACCAGATCAGCACAAGCACTACCACACCGTTGGCCGTTGCACTGAACTATCAAGGGCGTCCTAGTATTGACAGTGGCTGGGTGGTATGGGTCGACAACCGCACCGGTGAATGGCAGTTAGGCATCTATGAGCTCAGTACGGGAATCCAGCGCTGGCACAGAGTGTTCTGTGATGACATGTGTAAGCCGGATGTCTCGGGCGATACAGTAGTCTGGAACGACTGGCGCAGCGGAAACTACGACATCTACATGTACGACATTCCGACTGATAGCGAGATGCTGGTGTTTGACGGCCCAGGTGACCAGCGCTTCCCCGTGCACAGCGACACGTTGATTGTTTGGCAGGATGAGGACACCTATGGCAACTGGGACGTTTTTGTCTATGTGCGCGCCGACGGCACCCTCTTCCCGGTCACGCTGGAACCGAGTCGTCAGGAAAAGCCTGCTGTCTTTGGCAACACCGTCGTCTGGCAGGACAATCGCAGCCATACCTGGGGCATCTACGGCCTGATATGGGACGGCAGCGTACCTCCTGGAAGCGCGCGCCCGCTGCAAAACCCCCGTGATCTTCATGTAGGTGCCTATCCCGGCGGTGAGATTCAGCTCTCCTGGACTGATAATATCACCAACGAACTGGGATTTGTGATCCAACGTGCCGACGGCATCTTCGGCACCGACTGGTACGATTTGGTCACCCTGCCGGCTAACACCACTAATTATGTAGATCAGCCACCCAAGATCGGTGAGAGCTATTGGTACCGGGTGCGCGCATACAACGCCGATGGCGACTCGAGCTATAGCAACGAATCCTACAGCACCACATTCTCGAGTGTCCCCAACTTGGACGAGCGACACATGCACCTGCTCATGAACGAGGCGCGTATGGATCCCGGCTACTGGGGCCACCCGGGCGAGACACCGGTGCCACCCATGGGGTGGCATCCTAACTTGGCCTACTCTGCCCGCGCCCACGCCGTTGGCATGGACAACTCCCGTTGCTGCCAGGGGCACATTGACCTGGCCGGACGGGGGCCGACAGAGCGTGCCTTCGACAGCGGCTACCCGTATGGTACTGGTGAGAATCTCTTTGTAGCTCGAAGTGGGCGTGCGGGCATGGAGTCAGCACACCAGGGCTTTATGAATAGCGCTGGTCATCGGGCCAACATCATGGCCAGTGGCCTGAAGCAGGTTGCCATCGGCTTCTCCCCCCGAGGCAGCGGCTCTTGGTCGTTGGTGGAGGTGTTCAGTGGCGGCCCGGCTGGCACGACGGTGCCGGTGCTCCCCAGTGGGATTGTCGTGCCTTACACCGATACGGTAGATGCTACCTTTGACTACCTGGTGACGTTCTGGGATCAGGCTGGCGAGGCGTCGACCTCAGCTAAGGTATACGTAGATGGCATAGCGCACGGTATGACTCTGCGCAGTGGTCAGCCGGGGCGTGGCACATATGTGTACAGTACGACCCTTGCGCTTGGTACTCATGCCTACCACTTCGAGTTTGCCTGGGGAAGTGGCAGCAAGACGGCCCGCTTGCCCGAATCAGGCGAGTTCAGTGGTCCCTACGTGCGCCCCTTCATGGTGGAGTTATCTCCCTGGGGGATCTGGGTGAACCCATCGCCGCCGGCAGCCGAGCATGACAATCGGCTGAGTGCCTGGGTGTACAATCGGGGCGAGCTTCCTGCGGTTGACGTGGCAGTGCATTTCTATGATGGTGATCCAGGGGCTGGAGGTGTGCAGATTGATGCCACGCAGGTCATCACACGCATCGAGGCAGGAGAGGGCAAGCGAGTGGAAGTGACTTGGCACCCAGTGACGACGGGGATGCACGAGGTGTACGTGGTGGTGGATCCGGATGACGTCATCGAGGAGTTAGATGAGACGAACAACGTGTATTCACAGAGCTTCAAGGTGCGGGTGAAGCGGGTGGAGTTGTCTCCCTCAGGGATTTGGGTGAACCCATCGCCGCCGCCGGCCGAGTGTGACAACCGATTGAGCGCTTGGGTGCACAATCAAGGTGAACTCCCTGCGCTTCATGTGGCGGTGGATTTCTACGATGGTGATCCGGGGGCTGGCGGTGTGCAGATTGGTACCACGCAGGTCATCACACGCATCGGGGCAGGAGAGGGCAAGCGGATGGAAGTGACTTGGCACCCAGTGACGATGGGGATACACGAGGTGTACGTGGCAGTGGATCCGGATGATGTTATCGAGGAGCTGGATGAGACAAACAACGTGTATTCACAGAGCTTCGAGGTGCGGGTGAAGCAGGTGGAGTTGTCTCCCTCGGGGATCTGGGTGAACCCATCGCCGCCGGCAGCCGAGCATGACAATCGGCTGAGCACCTGGGTGTATAATCGGGGTGAGCTTCCTGCGGTTGACGTGGCAGTGCATTTCTATGATGGTGATCCAGGGGCTGGAGGTGTGCAGATTGATGCCACACAGATCATCACGCGCATCGAGCCGGGAGAGAGCAAGCAAGTGGAAGTGATCTGGCGTCCGGTGACGGCGGGGACGCATGAGGTGTACGCGGTGGTGGATCCGGATGACGTCATCGAGGAATTGGACGAGACAAATAACGTGGCCTCGCGCGGCTTCGAGGTCAGGGAAGCACACATCACCTGGTACGCGGATGGGTCAGTCTCGGAATCTGGTGACGGACGGACCCCCGAAACTGCCTTCAAGACCATCAGCGAAGCCCTGACACGGGCCTATTCCGGCGATACTGTTCAGGTATCCGCTGGCACCTATCGTGAGAGGTTCACTGTTCGTGACGATATCGAACTGATCGGTGCAGGGGCCGAGCAGACGATCATTCACGGTAGTGGCACCGACGGCTCAGTGATCTATATGGAGCCAGGCAGCACGATTGATGGCTTCACCATCACCGGCAGCGGTTCAGAATACTTCGATTCGGGCATCTGGCATAGTGAGGGCCAGGTGACAATCCGGCATAACCGCTTTGCCGGCAATAGCATGGGCCTCTTCTCCTGGTGTTGGAACCCGGACTGTGGAGCCGTGGCGATCATCGAGAATAGCATCTTTGCCGGCAATAGCCGGGCGGGCGTGGATGCCAACAATGAGCCGGTGCATCACATCGTCAACAACACTGTGGTGGGTAACGGCCGTGGACTGGTGCTCAACAACGCGGCCAGCATTGCCGAGAACAATATCATAGTGCAGAACAGTAGTGATGGACTGGTGGGCAACGACCGGAATCCAACGGTGCGCTACAACGACGTCTGGAGTAACGGTCGCGACTATCTAGGCGTTTCTCCTGGCCCCGGTGATATCTCTGCCAACCCCCGGTTTGTCAACCCATCAACTGGCAATTACCACGTGCGCTCAGGCTCACCTGCCATTGATGCTGGCAACCCGGCCAAAGCCTATCGGGATCCTGATGGCTCACGCAATGACATGGGAGCGTATGGTGGGCCACACGGGATATGGCAGCCATCCACGCCGACGCCGACCTGCACGCCCACACCAACTGCGACGCCCACATTCACACCAACGCCAACAGCCACACCGACGCCAACCCCGGAGTATCCCTGGGTAAGCCTGGAACCAACTTTGCCCGTCATCGTAGTAGGAGCGCACGGCACCCGAGTGAGCGTGCGCTATGGCAACATTGCCGCGCCTGGCACATTCAGCGCAACTCTCACCGGCCCTGTCCTGTTCAGTACCGGCGGAACAGTCATTACCAGGCCCGTGTCGGCAGCTGACGGCTATGAAGAGTTGGTTTTGCTTCCCGAACCGGGCGCGCCGTATGGGACCCCGTTCAGTCTGCACATCAGTCTGCCGGGAGTCGAGACAGATCAAACTGGGGTGGTCGGGTGGCCAACGCACTTGCCTATGGTGACGAAATAGCGACAAGGGGGATCCAACTTCTGGCGAGGGACTGCGGCATCGGCATAGGGTAGTGATGGAGAGTTCAATGTTCATAAGACGTTTTAGCAGACGACGGGCTCATGCAATTGCCGGGCTGGTATTCCTGCTTAGCCTGGGCCTCTACGTACGCACGCTGGCCCCTTCGGTCGTGGACATCTTCAGCGACACGTTGGAGTTTCAGCTCGTCGGCCCCACGCTGGGCATCGCCCACGAGACCGGCTACCCGCTCTACACGCTGCTGAGCTGGCTCTTCGCCCGCCTGTTGCCGCTAGGCGACGCGGCCTTCCGCGTGAACTTGCTCTCGGCCGTCTGCGCGGCGCTGGCGGTGGCCTTCGTCTATCGGGCCGGTCAGTTGCTGACCGGACGACGTCTGGCAGCCGTTTGCGGAGCGGTCGTCTTCGCCCTATCGCCCGTCTGGTGGTCGCAGGCTGTCATCGCCGAGGTCTACGCCCTCCACGGCCTCCTCGTTGCCGTCATCCTCTGGCTCATCCTCCACTGGGAAGCAGGGAAGCAGGGGAGCAGAGGAGCAGAGGAGCAGAGGAGCAAGGGTGCAATCCGCAATCCGCAATCTGCAATCTGCCCCCCTAACCTCTCGTCTCTAGTTGCCGTTGCCCTTGCTTTCGGTTTCTCTCTCACCCACCACCGCCTGACACTGCTGCTGGCCCCGGCCCTGGCCGTGTTCGTGCTGTGGACGGATCCGGGGCTGCTGCGCCAGCCGCGCCGCTGGCCGAAGCTTCTGACCGCCCTGCTGCTGCCGCTGCTCCTGTACGCGTACATCCCTCTGCGCGGGCTGGTGACCACCTCGCTGGACGGGCGCTACGAGAACAGTTGGGTCGGCTTCTGGCGCTGGGTGATGGCCAGCCAATACGGCGTCTTCCTCACCGGCGATCCCTTTGCGCTACACCGGAACGCCGCCTTCTATTTCGATCTCTTCCGGGTGCAGTTCGGCTGGACGGGGCTGATCCTGGGGCTGGTGGGATTGGTGGCGCTGCTGCGTAAGCCCAGACATTGGGCGCTGATTGTCCTGGCCTTCGTGACCAATCTGGCCTTCGGTCTCGCCTACCGCGCTGCCGACGTCGAGGTCTTCTTCACGCCAGCCTTTCTCCTCTGGTCACTCCTTTTCGCCGCCGGCCTGGACGGCTTGTTCGATCTCGCCGCACGCATCTCACAGCGCGAATTACGAATTGCCGCCTGCGTATTACTGGCCGCTGCCTGCCTCTTGCAGCCCCTCGCCATGGCCCGCGCCAATTTCCCCACCCCCGACCGCAGCGACGACTGGGCCGTGCACGACTACGGGCGGGACATGCTGGAGCAGCCGCTGCCGGAGGGGGCAACCGTCGTGGGCCTGTTGGGGGAGATGACACTGGTGCGCTACTTCCAGCGCACGGAGGGATTGCGGCCGGATGTGGTCACGGTGGCTGCCGACGGTGAGGAAGAGCGCCATGCGGCCATCGGTGCCGCGCTGGCTGAGGGGACGCCGGTCTACATCACCCGACCGCTGGCTGGCACCTCGGAACGGTACTCGCTGGCCGCCGTCGGGCCGCTGGTGCGGGTCTGGCCGAAGGGGAAGGCGCAACCGGTGACGCCACAGCATCCGCTGGCACTCCCCTTCACCGAGGCGGTGGAGCTGGCCGGCTACACCGTGGAAACGCGGCAGACGCATGCCCGTGCTATGGTGCGCTTGACGTTGCATTGGCGGGTCGCCGCGCCGGTGGGCGATGATCTGAAGGTGTCTGCTCGCCTGTTGGATGGAGCGGGGCAGGTGGTGGCGGCCGCGGATGACGTGCCGGTGCACAACACCTATCCCACTTGGGCCTGGCAGCAGGGGGAGACCGTGGCCGACTGCTACGACCTGCCGTTGCCGCAGGACGCGTCGCCAGGTCCGTATGGCCTGCTGGTCATCCTTTACCGCGCCGCCGACGGCAGCGAGGTGGGGCGGGCCGAACTGGGGGAGGTTACGGTATCGTGAGCGGGGTGTCTCGCCGCCTCCTGGCCGATGTGCGGTTGCTCTGCCTGATCCTCATCGCTCTGCACCTCCTGACCCCGCTGCTGCCCGAAGAGCACGCCTGGGGCCTCTGGCCGTACACATATCTCCCGCCGCTTTGGCGCGGGCTCCTGGCCGGCGTGGTTTCGCTGACTTACCTTCCTTGCTATGCGTCTATCGTGTGTCGCGTGTCACCTGTCGCCTATGGCCTATCGCGTATCGCCCATCGCGCCTGGCGTCGCTTGCTGCTTGCGATTAGCGATACGCGATTAGCGATATGCGATATGCAATGTGCCCATTGCCTCTTCTTCGCCGTCGTTGCCCTTGCCTTCGCCCCCCTCTTCTGGCTCGGCCGCATCGTGCACACTCGCTGGGGTGATGCCTACATCCTGGTCAACGGTATCCCCCATCCCGACGTGCGGCTCACCTACAACTGGCAGGCGCCGCTGGACATCTTTCTGCACGCCAAAGTTTGGGCGCTGGGCCAGCGGCTCTTCGGCTGGACCGATGCTATGCCCGCCTATGAGGTGCTAAGCACAGTTGCTGGCGTGGGCTTCGTCTTCGTCCTCTGCTGGCTGGCCGACGGGTTGGGCCGCAACCGCACGGAGAAGCTGTTGATCTTTGGGCTGGTGGCCAGCCTGGGTACCATGCAGCTCTTCTTCGGCTACATCGAGAGCTACACGATCATCTGCGTGGGCATCCTGGTCTACCTCTGGCTGGCGCTGCGCTGTCTGCGGGGGGAGGGGCAGGTTTCAAGCCTGGGNNCAGGTCTCAGACCTGTCCCTACTGTGGCCGGCGAGCGTGCTGGCGCTGACCCACGGTTTTCATCCCTCGACGCTCGTGCTGCAGCCGTCGTTGTGGTATCTGGGCTGGACGTTGTGGAGGCAGGGCAAGGTGCGGGG
>DFBV01000128.1:5899-7783 GCA_002366755.1 Anaerolineales bacterium UBA3071 | reverse complement strand
GAGCTAGCCGTGCGTCGTCCTTGAAGGCCACGATGAGCGGCCCCCAGGCGTCCGCCTGCACCACGCGCAAGATCGTGCCCGGCGTCAGGCCCAGGTCCCCCAGCCGCTTGCGGACACGTTGCCCACCGCGGATGGCGATCAGTCTGATTTCTATGCCTGGAGAAGCCATGCTGAGAGGCATCATACATGCTCCTTTTCTACCGGTCAGACCTCGACCTGGATCTGCTGAGCCTCGCTTTTGCGCAGCGAGAGGTTGTAGCCCTTGATCAGGAACTCGATGGGGTCCCCCAGGGGTGCCACGCGCACGGCCTCGATCTCGGCCCCTTTCACCACGCCCATATCGAGGATGCGGCGTCGCACCGCCCTCTCGCCTCCTACTTTGACGATAGTTGCCCGTTCACCGGGCTCTAGTTGATTCAACGTTTTGACGGTCATAAGTTTGTCTCCTTTCTGCTTTTTGCTGGTTTCCGGATGTACTGACGAGTCCCCTGCAGGACATATAGCTGACTGTGTTTCTGTATCTCTTGCACCTTCCTTTCCTTTCTTTCTTTCCTTCCCTCATTGCTTGCTTGCGGCCTTTCCCTTTGCGCTAATGCAAAGCATTTGCAGAACAGAAAGCAAAAAAACATAGAAGCTGTTACGGCGCATCTGCAGCAAGCAAACTCAAACACGATGCAGTGCTGGGAAGCACCGTTCCATCACTTCTAGCGCTCCAACTCCACCAAAATCTGAGACGCCTCACTCCTGCGGAGCGACAGGTGATAGCCCTTGACGATCAACTCCACCGGATCACCCAAGGGGGCCATCCGCTTCACGGCTATCGTCTCGCCGGG
The DNA here is from genome assembly GCA_002366755.1 of Anaerolineales bacterium UBA3071. Classification (GTDB taxonomy): domain Bacteria; phylum Chloroflexota; class Anaerolineae; order UBA3071; family UBA3071; genus UBA3071. The sequence continues at coordinate 6,950 of DFBV01000128.1, read as the reverse complement.
GACCACCCCCATCTCCAGGAGCCGATGGCGCAGGCGGCGCTCTCCCCCCACCTTGACGATGACGCCTCGCTGTCCAATGGCCAGCCGATCCAAAGGCATTTGGATGAGTTCTGTGCCTTTCTCCTCATGCTCCGGTAACTCGCCAGACGAGCGCAATTCATCGTCAGCCCGCTTTTCATCTGGTTTCACGTGCAGTGCAATGGCCAGGGAATGGCTCAACGCTACCCGCCGCCCATCCACTTCTACCAGCGAGCCTCTCGGCGCAACGGCCAACACCTGGAGGGGGGCGCCAGGTCTCAATCCTTGGTCGGCCAGGAAGGCACAGGCAGTCTCGTCTGCCGTGCACTGGGAAAAATACCCGCTTTGTCCCACCTTCATCTCTGCCAGAGGACGAAGCGGAGCCGGAGAGAAGCCGCCCGAACTGGGGGGAATCGGCTCGCCCTCGGGGTTGACCCGGGGATGGCCCAGAAAGACGTCCAGCCTCTCGACGACGTCATCCGGCGTGGTATGCTCCAGGCGGCATGCAGCATCATGGGCTTGCTCCCAGGTCATCTGCAGGTGCTCCACCAGGAAGACCTCCCACAACCGATGGCGGCGCAGGATACGGGCTGCCAGTTGTTGCCCCTCCGATGTCAGGGAGGCCCCTTTGTAGGGGACATAGGTCACCACTCCTTCATCCTGTAGCCTGCGGCACATCTGGTTGACGGAGATGGGAGAGACATGCAGTGCGGCCGCCAGCCGGGAAAGGGGAACCGGCTGCCCTTCTTCTCCCAGGCGGAGAATGTTCACCAGATACATCTGGACGCTTTCAGTTAGAAGGGAGGATTCGGCTGCCATTTGTTTGCTCCAGGCTAAAATTACTACAGGCAAAATTTTAGGCTGACCTTAACTATACTCTATCTCTCAAAGGATGTCAAATTCGAGCATCCGCATTGCGCGTGCGCGGCGAAGGTCCTGAGAAGCTTGTTGCATATACGTGACGCAAAGAGAAAGACCTGGCGAAAGCACTCCTGTGTTCGTCAGGTCCCCCTCTATTCCATCGTGGACCTCC
>DFBV01000128.1:1592-5825 GCA_002366755.1 Anaerolineales bacterium UBA3071 | reverse complement strand
TGCGTCAACCCCAGAAAGCTCACCCGGAAATGGAACCAGTAGTCCTTGTAGCCCGCCAACCCTTCCGTCCCTGGGATCACGATGAAGTCGGGCTGAATCATGACGAATATGAGCCAGTCAAGGATCAGGAGATCCCACGCAGCAAAGTAGAAGAGGAGCAGCGCGCTGTTGGCAAACGCCGCCAGGAACGACAGTCTACCGCCGTTCTGTTGCCGCAGCTTGGCATTCGAATTCAGCACCACGCCGACGGTGACGCCGAAGAAGAGCAGTCCGGCTATGATCGTCTGGATAGGTGGCGCGTCGATGCTGTCGCCCACTGCGGCCTGAATATCCGGTGGATAGTCGCCGACCCATATTGCCGGGTTCACGTAGATAGACCCGTAAATGACGATCGTGAGCAAAATGCTCAAGATCGTGCCGTCCACAAGCACGCGCTTCAGAGACAACTGCTCTTTCATAGTCAACTCATCTGTGGCGAAATCTCATCCAGGGATCTCGATCGCGCCTCGCTTACCGCCGCTTCTTTCCTCTCTGGCGGTTCACAAGCAGGATCAAGCCTGTCAGGACCCCAGTCAGCGTCCCCAGCGCAGCCAGCATGCCGCCCCACTTCAGCGGAATCTCGGCGCTGCCCTCCGTCATCAGAGGCGTGTCCGGGTCGAGGTATGGGTAGAGGCGGTCAATGGCCGGTGTCGGCACCGACGTGGTGCGGGCCAGTGCCAGGAATTCATCGGCGAGGTGTTTCACTTCGTCGCGGGCCGCGTTGGCGTGCTTCGCCAGCGCGATCTCCATCTTCTCGTGGGCAAGCACCCTCTGCAGGAAGGCGACCAACACTGGCTCCGGCAGCCGGTCGAATCGCTTCAGATTCGGCGGCGTGATGGGCACATCGAGCGCCCGCAGCACCCGAAATCCCTCACGGATGGCGCGGATGGTTAGCACAACCGCGTCCCGCGTGCGCGCCAGCCGGTAGTTGTCTGTCCCGGCGGCATAGAGGGCAGGCCCCAGCGAGGGAAACAGCAGCGCGACGTGGGTCTTGAGCCAGGCGTCCATGTCCGTGCGGATTTCAGTGTCGTATCCGACGGCGCTTTCCAGGATGCGGGCCACCTGCCGCGTGCGGGCGGTGATGCGGCCATCCACTTCTCCAAAGGGGATGGTCGCCTTGTCTTCTTCCGTGCCAGCCAGGCAATGGACGACGTGCCCTTCGCGGTATCCGGCGGAGCGCGGAAAGCCGATCAAGACCCTCTCTGGCCCCAATGCCTCGGTCAGCTCTCCGGGACCGGCACCGTTGTTCATCAGGAACAGGACGTTGGGCGTATGCTGATTGGCCGCCAGCACGGGCAGGATCTTCAGAGCGTGGTTCTTGCGCATGATGACCAGCACCAGATCGTAGGCGTCGTCTGGTGCGAGATCCTCAACGATGGTGACCTGCGTGACCGTTTGCTGACTGGTATTCACGTCATGCAGCACGATGCCATGCTCGCGCAGGTCGGCCAGCCGCTGGCCCCGCGCCAACAGCGACACACGGTTCCCGCCTTCCTGCAGCCGTGCCGCGAAGAGACTCCCCAACGGCCCGGCGCCGTACACAAGGATCTTTGCTCCACTCATCTCCTCTCTCTCGGATCAGGCTTGGTAGGGGCGCACGGCCGTGCGCCCTTACGTCTGACTACCGCACGCCCGACAGCAGGTTACCACACACCCGACAGCAGCTTCCGACATTGCTCAGAACAGCGATTTCGAGACAAAAATGAGAACCAGAACCAGTCCCGCCAGCGCGCCTAGCCCAATCCACACACCGCGCCAGTCCACCGCTATCTGGGCACTGCCTTCCGCGACGGGTGGAACCGTCCGGTTAACGTACGTGCGCAAGCGGTCCATCGTCGGCGTCGGGACGGAGGCGGAGCGGGCCAAGGCCCCGAATTCGTTTCGCAGGTGTTTTCCCTCTTCGCGGGCGGCGTTGGCGTGCCCAAATGCGGCCTCGACAGCCTCACTGTTGAACTTGCGCTGAATCAAGGCTACCAAGATCGGCTCGGGTATCCACTCGAACATCTTGAGACTGGACGGCGTGATGGGGATACCGAGTGCCCGCAGAACCCGAAAGCCCTCGTGCATTGCGCGGATCATCAAGACAACCGCGTCGCGCGTGCGCGCCAGCCGGTAGTTGTCGCCTCCGGCCATGTAGAGCGCGCCTCCGATGGAGAGGATCAACGCCACGTGTGTCTTAAGCCAAGCATCCATGTTCGGGCTGATGGTCACCGGAAACCCGGCCCCTTCGAATGTCTCGGTGATCCGCTCCAACCGTGGCGTGGTGTGTCCATCCAATTCACCCATTGTGATCGCAAATCTTCTGCGGCCCTCTGCAGCAATATAGCGCACGACGTGCCTTTCTCGCGTGCCCCCGGCGCTGGGAAAGCCCAGCAAGACGCGCTCGCGACCCAGCGCCTCGATCATCTCCTCAGGGCCAGCGGCGTTGTTGCCCATGAACAGGACGTTGGGCGTATGGTGGTTTGCAGCCAGAGCAGGCAATGCCTCCGAGACGTGATTCCTGGGCAGCAGCACGACCACCAAGTCATAGTCGTCTTCCGGCACAAGTTGTTCCACGACATTAGCACGGGTGGTGGTTCGACGGCCTGTGTTCAGGTCTTCCAGCACGATGCCGTGCTCGCGCAGGTCGGCCAGCCGTTGCCCCCGTGCCAGGATCGAGACGCCATGCCCGGACTCTTGCAGTCGTGCAGCATACAAGCTGCCCAATACCCCAGCGCCATAAACCAAGATTCTCATGGTAACTTCCTCAGTGTGCTACGTCAGCACTTCTTCTGAAGTTGACCGTGTAGCGCCAGAAGGTGCCGAAGCGCCGCTCCAGATTGAACCCCGCCGCCTCCACGCGCCGGATGGTCTCGAAGGCGAACGGGTAGTCGGGGTCGAGGAACTCTTCGGTGATGGAGAGCAAGCCGCCCGGCTTGATGACGCGGCGCAGTTCGGCCAGAGCGCGGGCCTGGTCGGGGATCTCGGGCAGCACGGTGACCAGGAAGGCGCGATCCACGCTGGCGTCGTCCAGCGGCAGGCTGTGGGCGTTGGCAACGTGGGTCTCGACGTTGGTCAGCCCGGCTTCTTGGATCCGCTTCTCGACCTGGGCGATCATCTTGGGCTGGATGTCCACGGCGATGAGGGTGCCATCGGGAGCGAGCCGTCGCGCCGCGTCCACGGTAAAAGCTCCCGGCCCGGGGCCAAGTTCCAGGACCCGCTCACCGGGCTAGATGCCCACCCGGTCGAGCACCGGGTGCATGTAGCGGCGACGGATGGGGTTGTTCACTAGCCAGGCCAGTGCAGCAGGGCAGGGCGTGCCACCTGCCGGGTGCAGACGGGCCAGGATCTTCATCACCACCAGCCCCAAAAAGGCCAGCCCGCCGACGACAGCCAATACAGTCCACGGCACTCTCAGGGTTGCCCCTTGCCTCTTTGCTTTCATTGCACAATAATCTCCTTCCCGACCTTCAGGTCTTGATAGGCCGCGCCGAACGCCTGACGGAAGGCTTCGATGCTCCAATCGCAACTGTCATGAGGTGAGAGGGCGACCAGTTGCGGATGGCGGCGCTGCAGGTAGGCGATGGCCTGCTCTACGTCCTGCTGGTTGACCGGATCCCAAGGCCACTTCCCCGTGCCCAGGATTTGCTGCGCCGGTAGCCCCAGTATGGCTTCTCGAGAGGCCGTCACCGGGTAGTGCAGCCCGCCGACAACGCCGTAGATGGGCTCATCGAACAGCATCTCGGCGCGGTCAACGATGCGCTGGAGAGTAGAGTGCCCGCAGCCGATGATCAGCACGATGCCCTTGCCCTCCACATTGACCGCCAGCGACTGCTCCGGCGTCCAGCCGAAGAAGAAGAGTTGGCGGGGGATGGGGCCCAAGCTGGCCACGCCGGGAGCGATGATCTGTGGGCCATCTACGATGATGACGCGCGCCGTGGGGTTAGAGAGTGGCACCGGAACGTAGGCTGGCATACCCTTCAGGTCAACCAGTTGGCTCGACAAAGCAAAGGTGTGGCGCATCTGGTGTGAGGTGCCACCCAGGTGATCCGAGTGCGCGTGGGAGATGACCAGCATGTCAAGGTCAGCCACCTCTAGGCCCAAAGTGACCATGTTGCGCAGCAGCGGGGAGGGGTGCTCCCCTCGCTGGTTGAAGCCCACGTCAAAGAGGATGGTGGTGTCGTCGGCGCGGATGAGGTAGGAGACCCCCGGCTC
>DFBV01000128.1:0-1517 GCA_002366755.1 Anaerolineales bacterium UBA3071 | reverse complement strand
CCCACACGCGGTCGGCGCGGCGGCGGCCCAGGTAGAAGCGGGCCACCAGCCCTCCAACGGCGGCCAGCAGGATGGTGCCCAACCCAGCAGCGATCAGTTGTCCAGTTCTCATTGTCCTTTCTCCTCAGAACAGATACAAATGCTGCAACCTCACTCTCTCAGGTTGGCGGTGCCTGCTCTTGGGCCAGCCCCGATAACGATCCTACTGCTCACTCCAGGGCGTAATTCAACGCTGCCTCAGCGTGGATGGCCGTCGTATCGAACAGCGGTATTCCTGCATCCGCTTCGTTGACCAACAAGGGGATTTCGGTGCAGCCCAGGATGACTCCCTCCGCGCCGCGTGCTGCCAGTTTCTCGATGATAGCGACGAATCTGGCCCGCGACTCGTCGCACACCTGGCCGGCAACCAGCTCATCGTAGATGACGTCGTTCACGACCTCGCGGTCGCTGGCGTCAGGCACCAGGACAGTGATGCCCTTCCGAGCCAGCCTATCTCGGTAGAAGGTCTTCTCCATCGTGAATTGGGTGCCGAGCAATCCCACAGTCTCCATCCCCCGCCCCAGAATGGCCTCGCCGACGGCATCAAGCAGGCTCAGCATGGGGACGTTGACGCTGGCCTGGACCTGGTCAAAGACCAGATGCATGGTGTTGGTGGCGATGATGATGAAATCAGCGCCTGCCGCCTCGAGACTTTGTGCTGCCTTGCTCAAGCCCTGTGCCACCAGGTCCCAGCGATCCTCGTTGGGCCAATCCACGTAGGGCTGGAAACTGACGCTGTAGATGATGATTTCAGGGTAGCCGTAGTCGTCGAAGCGCTCGGTGTAGGTGTGGGTGATGTACTCGTAGTACTCTGACGTTGACTCCGGGCTCATGCCACCCAGGATGCCGATTCTCTTTGGCATTGGGTTTTCTCCTTCAAGCTTGAACTTACTCTTCTCTCTCTGTATGGTGTTCCAGGACAAAGTGACACGCCGGTGCGCCGTCAGCAATCCTGTTTCCCCCTTNNCCTTGCGCAAGATTCCATCGGCGAAAGGCAACTGGTGGGCGTCGCCCCGAATGAGCAACACGTTGAGAGCGGAAGACAGGACAGATAGCGCCGATCCAGGAACACATCCCGAAACAAGAACCAGCTGCCTTCACGCAGCTTTTCCAGCCCCTTGCTGGCGGCATGCGGCACAATAGCCCACCAGGTTCAACCGAACCCCCGTGATTTCGAAATCGTGCTCCTCGCCCAGAGTGTACAGGAACTCCTGGCTGAAGGGACAGTCGAATTCAATGACCTGGCCACAGCTCTGGCAGATGAAGTGGTGGTGGCTTTGCTCTCCCCTCAATTCGTAGTGGTGGTGCTCCTCGCCCAGGTGCAACTCCTCGATCACCCCGACCTCTTTGAGCACGCTGATGGTGCGGTAAACGGTGGAGAGGCTCAGGCGAGGCGCTTTCTGCCTGGCGCGGCGATAGATCTCATCGGCGTCCAGGTGCCCTCCGCCCTCCACGATGGCCTCCAGGATAAGCACCCG
>DFBV01000105.1 GCA_002366755.1 Anaerolineales bacterium UBA3071 | reverse complement strand
AGGAGGAAGGATTGATGAAGCTGATCTTGAGCATCGTCAACCACGAGGATTCGAGGGGGTTGTTGGAGGCGCTGATGAAACAGGGCTTTCAGGCCACGGTCATCAGCACGACGGGCGGATTCCTGCGCGAGGGGAACGCGACCATGCTCATCGGCACCGAGGATGACAAGGTGGAGGACGTGCTGCGGATCATCAGCGAGCGCTGCCGCACGCGCACTCGCTACATCAGCCCGTTGCCCCCCTTGATGGAACCGGGAGAGCTACTGGCAAGCACCCCAGTGGAGGTGGAGGTGGGCGGTGCGACCTCGTTGGTGCTGAACGTGGAGCGGTGGGAAAGATGCTAGGTTGGTAGACTGGTAGACTGGTAGATTGGTAACTTGGTCCTCTGACCGATGTACCAATGTACCAATGTACCAAGTTACCACCCCCTACATCACCCCGAAGTTTTCGCCGCCCATGTCCATGCCTGGGCCCAGGTCGGGCATCGATTCCTCGATTTCCTCGGGGCTTTGGCCTGATTCCAGGCGGCTAATGACCTCGTCGAATTCATCGCCCAGGTCCTCACCCATCTCCTGGCTCATCTTGCGCATCCAGCGGGCCAGAGATTGGGGATCATTCTCGTCCAGTCCGTCCAGCATACTGGGGTCGGCCAGGTCATCCAGGTGGCTTTCTTCGGAGCGTACGACGGCCACGCGAGAGATGAGGCGGGTGAGATGGCTTCCGCCGCAGCGCGGACATGCAGCCTGTTTGGTCTCCAGGTCAGCGTAGCTGCGCCAAAGCAGGCTGACGCGCCGTCGGCATTCGTGGCAGTAATACTCGTAGATGGGCATACGGCTCTCTCTTCGCGCATTGAGTGTGGAGGAATTATACCGCTAGTCAAGGCTCAGGGCAAGTAGCAGCCAGGCGTTTCGAGTTCCCAGTTCGGGGGTCCGGGTTCCCGGTTCCACTCGAGCTACTGTATCCCAGGTCAGGTGATGCGATGGTCGAGAGTGACATCAGGCAATGGTACCAATGGGTAAGCGAGCCGCACCCGCTGCTGGTGCTCATCTCCGGCCCTTCGGGTGTGGGGAAAGACAGTGTGCTGCAGTGTATGAAGGACATGGGCTATCCTTTCCATTTCGTGGTTACGGCTACTACCCGCGCGCCCCGGTCGAACGAAGTGCATGGCGAGCACTATCTCTTCCTCTCCGAACCCCAGTTCGAGGCGATGGTGGAGAACGACGAATTCCTGGAGCACACTCTGGTCTACGGGGAGCCCAAGGGAGTGCCCAAGGCACAGGTGCGTGCGGCGCTGGCCAGTGGGAAGGACGTGATCATGCGGGTGGATGTCCAGGGGGCGGCCACGGTGCGCCGCAAGGTGCCAGAGGTGATCACAGTTTTCCTGACAGCGGCGTCGGAGAAGGAGCTGGTAGAACGCCTCAAGCGTCGTCGCACCGAATCGGCGTGCGGGCTGCGGCGACGCATCTCCCTGGCGCGGGAGGAGATGGAGCGTATCCCAGAATTCGACTACGTGGTGGTCAATCGCGAAGACGAGCTCGACGAGACAGTGCGCCGGATCGTGGCCATCATGAAGGCGGAGAAGTGCAGCGTGCAGTGGCGAGAGGTGAAGCTCTGAAAAAGCCCTCAAGCTGCCGGCCGCGTCAGGGGCGTCGTACGAAGGTCATCTTGTGCCTGCTGATTCTGGTTGTGGCGCTCAGTTGCAGCGGCGAGCGGAACCAGTCCTGTCTCTCCTGGCAGCCCATCAACCAGGGGCTGGAGAGCCACGCCCCGATCTTGGCACTAGCGGTGGACCCGGCTGATCCGCAGACGCTCTACGCCGGGGCCTACCACACCCCAGGATTGTACAAGACCAGCGACGGCGGCAGGCACTGGCAAGTCATGGACGGTGGGCTGGAAGGCCAAGTGGTATACGCCTTGCTCGCCGTGCCTGACAGCGCGCCAGGCGGCACGGCGGTTTTCGCCGGATCCCTTGAAGGCCTCTACCAATCGAGCGATGGCGGCAAGAAATGGCAGCGCGTAGACGGGCTGCCTGCTGCCGCCGTCTACGCGCTGGCGGCCGACGGCCACGGCAACCTCTATTGCGGCACTGCGGGGCATGGCCTGTTCCGCAGCGACGATGGCGGGCCTCCTTTCGTCCCGATCCCTTTGGAGTACCCGCCCACTAGCCAGGTCATCCTGTCCCTGGCGGTGAGCGCCGATGGCAAAACCATCCTTGTTGGCACCGACGGCTGGGGGGTCTTGGGGAGCTGGGATGGAGGACGCACATGGCGGAGAGCTCTGGAGACTGCCTTCGTCTCGGAGGTGGCCCTGGACCCCTACCACGGACAGGTCGGCTACGCTCGCACGCGGAAGGCGCTCTACCGCACCGAGGACGCCGGGCGTGATTGGGTCCTCAGTAGCGAGGGGATCGAGAAGCGGATTGACGCGGTGGCCGTGCCCGTGCGGCGTCCGGGGGTGATCTACGCTGGCGTCAGCGGGAGCGGCGTGTATCGCAGCACCGATGGCGGGCACACTTGGCAGCGCACGGGCCCTGGCATCCGGCCCTGGGTGGCCATCTTCACCCTGGTCGTCGTGCCGGGGCCAGAGCCAGTGCTCTACGCTGGCGCCTGGGACGGAGTATATCGCAGCGACGATGATGGCGCGAGCTGGCGGCGGCTCAACCATGGCCTGGGTAGTGTGGAGGTACAGGCTGTAACGCTGGCACCGGACGATCCAGAGATCGTTTACGCTACGGACATAGACGGAGTGCATCGTTCCACCGATGGCGGCGAGCACTGGCAGCGGCTGAACCCCGGCCCGGAGCAGAAGGGCTACCTGGCCCTTGTGCCGGCTGGCCGCGGTCTCCTGTACGCTGGGGCCCACGGAGGCGGGGTGGTCCGCAGCGATGATGGTGGTCAGACGTGGCAGGTGATGGAAAGCTCGCCGCAGGTGGCCGTCGTCAGACTGGCTGTGGATCCGGCGAACCGACAACGGCTGCTGGCGCGAGCGGCCTACGAGCGGGTTTACGAGAGCACAGACGGCGGCGAGACGTGGCGCGCTCGCTGGGAGGGCCTCGATCTGAGCACGGAGATCATCGCGGTGGCTATCAGCCCGTATGATCCGCGCATCGCCTACGCGGGCGCTGATGACGGGCTGTACGTGAGCCGCGACGGCTGCGAGACGTGGCAGCGTTCCGGGCCGGCGCTGAACCGCCAGACGGTCTACTGTTTCCTGTTCGACGAAGCGGGTCCTGCGCGCCTGCACGTCGGAGCGACGGAGGGGGCCTACCGAAGCCACGATAGTGGGGTCAGTTGGCAGCGCTGGGGAAAGGGGCTGGAAGGCATCACTGTCACCACGCTGGTTTTTGACCCCGTCGATGAACGTGGCGTCTTCGCGGGCACGAAGTATCACGGCCTCTACCGAAGCGACGACGGCGGTGAGCACTGGCGGCCAGTCGGCCTGGACGGGCTCAGCATCAGTGGTCTGGCCGTTCACCCCGACGGCAGCCCACTCTACGCCGCCACGCCGCGAGGCCTGTATCGAGGAAAGAGAGAGGCACAGGTCAGCGAGCGCCGCCCATCCAATATCAGCAGTCTGCCATCTCCCATTCGCTATCGGCCATCGGACATCTGCCGTCAGCTTTCGCCAAGAGGACCTGCGTGCGGCATCCATACTCTCCGGCCTGACGCAGAGGCGCTGGCGGCCGTGCACGCGACCGGCTGCCGCTGGGTCGTTCAGCTCTTCAGTTGGCGGGAGATCGAGTACCAGCGGGACCGCTGGAACTGGGGATTCCCCGATGCTGTGGTGCGCGGGGCTGAGCACTACGGCCTGCATCTAGTGGTGCGGCTGGACCAGACTCCGACCTGGGCCGCTCCCGAAGGACAGGGCAATTGCCCGCCGGACGACTTAGCCGACTATGGCGACTTCGTGGAGGCGGTGGCGCGGCGCTATCGTGGCCGCGCCGCCGGCTACCTCATTTGGAACGAACCGAACCTGTCGCGCGAGTGGGGCGGAGAGCCGCCGGATCCGGCCGGCTACGTCGCCTTGCTCAAGGAAGCGTGCAACCGCATCGAGGCCGCCGATCCCGAGGCCCTGGTGGTCAGCGCTGGGCTGGCCCCCACCAACGACGTCAGCGAGCAGGCCATCGACGACCGGCTCTTCCTACAGCGGATGTACGAGGCCGGGGCACAAGAGTTCTTCGACGTTCTGGGCGCACATCCCTACGGCTTTGCCTACCCGCCAGATGACCCCTACAGCGCGCATGAGGGCTTCAACTTCGCCCGCTTGGCTGATCTGCGGCGGATCATGGTGGAATACGGCGACAGCGGCAAACCGGTGTGGGCTACGGAGATGGGGTGGATCGCTGAGGCGCAGGGTGACCGGGCCTGGCAGCAGGTGACGCCGGAACAGCAAGCGGACTACTTGGTTGCCGCCTTCGAGAAAGCGCAGCGGGAATGGCGCTGGCTGGATATGATGGCCGTCTGGAATCTGGGCGAGGGCCTAAGAGGAGATGAAGGCGAGGAAGAGAAGTGGGGTTATCGGCTTCTCGACTCCGATGGACGCGCCCGGCCGGCCTATCAGGCGCTGGCAGCGATGCCCAAGAGATGGCGCTCTCCCTCACTTGCTGGGCTGGGGGTCAAACTTCGGCGGACCCTGGAGGTCTGGCGGGGACGGCAGTGGGCAGAAGCGCTCGCCGACGATGTGGTGATACACTTGGGGGATAATGAGTTCTCCTGGCCCTGGGTGTCGCTTCACCAGGGGCCGGGCCGCCAGCCCGTGTGGGGCGATCAGTTTCAGCGCTGGGAGCAAGAGAAGACGCACTTCTGGGATGTGGCGCCGATGCCCAGCACCGTCTGGCGCGGCCGATTCTACGTGCAGGAGCCGGGGCAGAAGGATTGGACGCTGCATCTGGAGTTGATGCAGAACAACGAGCAGGGGAACTACCTGACGGTGAATGGCCATCGGGTGGAGCCGCGCCACTTCCCGGTGGAGGACTTCAGCCGGAGTTGGGTAGCGCTGACCTTCACCGTCCCTGCCTCTTGCCTGCAGCCTGGCCCTAACGAGGTGGCCATATTCCTCAACCGGCAAATCCCGGATTATCGGCAGATTGGCGTGTGGGACGATCTGCAGTTCAAGGACGTCTGGGTGATGCAGTCGCCGTGACTGCGTGAGGCGCGGAGGACCGCGGGCAACCACAGGATACGAGGAACCGTTCGCTAGAGGTGAGACGATGTGTCAGGCAACCGTGTACCTGGTCCATGATGGCCAGGAAGAAGAGATCATGAAGGACGTGATTCTGCTGGAATCGGCAGACGAGGGTGTGCGATTGAGCACCTTCTTCGAGGCGCCGCAGACGGTGCGGGCTCGCATCCAGCGGGTCGATTTGCTGAAGCACACTGTGATGCTGGTGGCGGAACAGGAGGAGTGAGATGGCGGCGATGACCGATGCGGAGAAGCTGCGCGTGCTATTGCCCCACTGGATGGAGCACAACGCCGAGCACGCGGCCGAGTTCCGCGAGTGGGCGGGGCGAGNNTCTCGCGGCTGGGCACGAGCACGCCGCTGGGAACATTGAAGCCGCCGCCGAGCAGTTGGAGCAAGCCAACGACGCCCTGGCAGCCGCGATGGAGAAACTGGGGGTACCGCTGGAAGGCCATCATGGAGCTGAGCCGTAGGGTTGGTCTGCGGCCCGGCGCCATGGTGGCGGCTGGGGCGCTCTGCGGTCGCCAGCGTCACACGCTGCGCGGTCCACCGGAGAAGATCCTTCGAAGCCGCTGGAGTATTCTCTGATCAATCACGGTGTCGGCGGTTGCTGTAATCTTCTGGATCTGAGCCAGGATATCTCCTTGTCCCTCCCAGTGTTCCCTCAGAGCTTCTTCGCCAGTGTCTCCCATGATCTTGGTCAGGCGACTCAGGACGAAGGCTACGGCAATTGCATCGTCAATCAGGCCAGTGGGGAGCAGGAAATCGGGCAGCAGATCAATCGGTGAGAGGACATAGGCACTGGCAGCGATGAGCTGCATCTTGAGAGGAGCGTCAACTCGCGGGTCTCCAATCAGACGGAGCAGGAGAACAAAGAGATCGGGCAACAGCAACAGGTATTCTCTTACTCGATCACTAGCATCTGTATGCTCCTCCAGCCAGGCCACAATGCGAGAGCGTAATCTGGTGTAGAATCTTCGTGCACGTTTGCTCTCGTCATCGATCACCTGCAAGCTTCTTTGGGGTTCCACCATTCCCTCCGCAGTCTATCTCCCCCATCACGCCCAAAGGTGGGCGTACTTGAGGCCGCTGCCGGTGTTGAACAGGGCCACGGTCTCGTCGCTGCCGGTCCAGCCCTGGCGGCGTAGCTGCTGAAACGCCACCAACGTGGCCGCACCTTCGGCGCAGACAAGGATCCCCTGCGTGCCTACGTTTCCTTACTTCGAAACCACCACGATTCCTAGAGTTCCCGGTCCGCCGTGAGTGGCCAAGATCATGCCCGTCTCGGCCAGGAGGATTTCTTCTTCAGGGTAGCCGGTTTGCAGAGAGAGGTCCGAGACGAGTGCTTGGGCTTCTTCCTCACAGGCGATGTGAGCGACGCCGATCGTCTCGGCCGGGAGACAACCCCTGGCCAGCTCCATCAGCTTCTGCTTGGCCGCCTTTCTGCCTCGGGGCCGGTCGAGGACCGTCAATTCGCCATCTATCAGGGTAAGAATCGGTCTGATCCTCAACAATGCGGCCATGACTCCGCTGAGCCTGCTAGCCCTGCCTCCTCGGACCAGGTACTCCACAGTGTCCAAGGTGATGAACAGGCGGAGGCGTCTACGCAGATCGGCGACGGCTTCCACAACGCCTTCAGGGTCCTTCCCCTCGCGGGCGGCGCGGGCGGCGGCAAGCACCAACAACCCCTGGCCTACGGACAGCGACCTCGAATCCACCACGGTGACCTGTCCCGGAGCAAACTGCTGGCTGGCCGTGACGGCCGCGGAATAGGTTGCGCTGTGTCTGCCCGTAATCGTGATGCAGACGACGTCATCGCCAGCCTCCACACACTCACGGAAAGCCTGGATGAATACTCCCGTCGAAGGGATCGAGGTCGTCGGCCAGTTCCCTGCGGCCCTGGCCAGGAATTCCTCCATAGAGATCGACTTGTCCTGGCACTCCTCGAGCCCGAAACGGAAGGTGAAGGGAATGATGATGACGCCAATCTCCCTGATCTCCCTCTCGAGATCCGGGGGTAGATCGCAGCTTGTGTCAGTGACAATCCGTACTGCCATTTCCTCTTCTCTCCTCTCCTCGCCTCTCCCCCGAATACGCTCAGGTGCCAAGGCTGCTACCGGGGAATGGGGGTGCGGTACAGCGCATCGTCGGTGAGGATGTAGAAAGCGTCGTCGGCCTCGTCCACGAAGAGGCTGCGCACGGACCGCAGAGTGTCCCCTTCGGCCAGGCGATATTGGTGCTGGAATGTGCCGTTGGCATCGAATTCGACGATGCGGTTGTTGCCGGCATCGGCCACGTACAGGTGACACTCATCAGCGCTGGAGAAGAAGGCGGGAGTGTCTTGCAGGCGCTGGTCGAGGACATCCGCCTCGAAAGGCTCTGGCGAGCCCCAGGTGTACTTGGTCAGTATGCCATTGCGGTACAGGAGGTAAACGTGGCCGCCACACAGCTCGCTGCTGATGGCCATGTCCACGACGCCTCCCAGGTTGATCAGCGCATTGTCTTCGAAGTAGTCCGTGGGAGTTTCGCCGTAGCCTCCGCCGCTTGGCACGTAGCGGAAGATCTGGTGCAGAGAAGGCTCGAGCACGTAGAAGTTGCCCTGATAGGTTTCGGCCGACTGTGGATATCGCCAATCTTTGGGCAGTTGCAGGGGCAAGTGGATGGGCTGCCACATGCCCGTAGCGTCACTGAGGAACAGCCCCCCAGCCTGATCGAGCACCAGCAGGCCGCTCTTGTCCTGGTTCCCCACAGCCGTAAGCCAGCTCATGTCCGCCAGCTCGCTCACCACTGCCTGGCCTGCCTGTTGCCCTTTCTGGATCACGGGTCCTTCTCCCACTGGCTCAACCACGTCGTGCAAATCCGGGTCCAGTTGGTACTGGTAGACCTCGTCCTTTCCCCGGTCGAGCACGAAGACGTTGCGCCCGCTGAGCAGCACGCAGCCAAGATCTCGTCCTATGCCTGAGTACTGTTGCAGCGGCATCAGCATGGGCAGGGTCACCACGTGATTGACGCGGTCCAGTTCCCTCTGTATCTCCTGGCGCAGGCTCTCTGCGTCGGGATCGCCGGGCCTTAGCAGCAACGCCTCGGTGATTCGCCCCTCGGCGTCACGAAGCTGACCACGAGCCAATGCCTCGTCCTCCATGCCGACTGTGCCATCCAGGGCCGCCCTCGCACCTTGCAGCATGCTCGTGAATTGCTGATCTCTTTCCCATCCTCGCTGCCACCAGAGCCCCGCAGCCACGAGTGCTACCAGCAGGGGCATGACTACGGCGACGATCACTGGCCAACGGGAGTGCTTCCTTTCGGGCCGTTCCCTGGGGCGCGCACGCTTCCGCGTCACAGCCTCTGCCTCCGGCAGCATCCGCCCTCCTAGGATCTTGGCGCTATCGGCCAGCCGAGCACCAATCGTTGCTACGCCCCTCCCGGCGTCGCGGGCCATGTCACCGACTGAGTGGGCAGACTCCGCTCGCTCGCCAGGTGACTCTTCCCAGTCTCTCTCGGTTTGGTAGACGTCCTCTTCTTCAACTTCGCCCCTGACTTGTTCAACCCATGCCTCCACCTCCCGTCCGTCTCGGACCTCAGGAGCGTCGGCGGGCACGCCCAATCCGACCACCATCGCCGACAGGTTGGCGCGTCCCGCGAATTCCCGGAGGACGTCGAGTATACCTGAGACACCGGAGGCAGTCGTTGCCCCTGCCAGCATCTTGGGCTCGACCCGGGACAGCCAGCGGCTGTTGGCCAACAAGATGGCGGTAGGGGTCTCCACGGGGGAGTGGAACAGCCCGATTTCGGGCCGCGTCTTGCCGCCCAGCGGGTTATCGAATGCCATCGGCGAGGCGGGGAATAGCTGCACGATGGTGGGATGAGCGACCACGACCAACGCGGGGGCTACCTGGGCGATGTAGATCTCAGCATCCCGGAGCACCACGCAGCTTACGCCGCCTGTGACACCTGCTTCCTGCAACAGGAGGTGCGCCTCGACAATCGCCGATTGCAGGGCCGCAGTGACGCTGCTCGGTGCTTCGTAGTAGACACGCTGGATGACGTTCACTATCTGGCGGTAGAGTACTTGAGGCGATGGTTGGCTGCCCAGTAGCTCCGTCAGGACGTAGAGATTGCCCTTGCGCTGCCCCAGCCTGTCAGACACGGTCGGTTCCACTGCCCGCGCATTGGGTGCCCAGGACTGACACACGCCTCCAGTTGCGCTCAGTTGACCCACGTTTGTCTGCAACGAGGTCATGCTTATCCTCCCTTCTCGCTCGTTTGGGCGAGTAGCTCGTCGGCGTAGTGCAACAGCACGTCCGCTCGCTCCGCCGGAACTTGCTTGGCCTGGAAATAGCGCGTCAGCAGATCCCGCGGCGTCAAGGTCTCGATGGTCTCTTGGCGACCCAAGCGCAGCCGTGTGGGCCGTTCCACTTCCTTGGCAACCGCTGCCACGTAGAAGGCCGGGGCGAGCGCTTTGCGAATCGTCCTCTCATCTAGCAGTGGTTCCGCTGTGGCCGTCAACTTGATCTGCAGCCGCACTACGGCATCGGCGATGTCGTGCTCCTCGATGGCTGCCAGCACCTGGGCCGTAGGATCGGGGAGCATAGCCTCAACGCGGATGGTGACGAAAGGCCGGGCTGGCAGCGACACGAAGCGCCAGGCGGCCCGCCCCCGTTCCAGTTCCACGACGACGAACCCCTTGGCTTCCTTCTCCTCACCGAAGTCAATGCGCTCCAAGCTGCCCGCGTAGACCGCTGGCGGCTGTTCGCCGACGGACTGATGCTTATGGATGTGTCCCAGCGCGACGTAGTCGAAGGCGGTGTGCTGCACCAGGCTCGGCGGCAGGATGAGATCACTGCCCAGCATCACGCTGCGCTCGGAGCCGTAGATGGCGCCCTGTACCGTCCCGTGCGCGGCGAGGATGGTCGGCAGGTCCGGGTCAAGCTGGCTGACCAGGCTCTCCTCTCCGGTTAGCAGCAGTTCCTCCAGCCGTCTCAGCATCAGCGCGTGGATCTCTTCCAGGTTGCAGCCCTTGTACGCTTCCCTGGCCAGAATGGCGCTGCGCACGATCCAGGGCAGGGCGACGATCTGCAGTGGCCCGTGGCGGGTCTCAATGCGCATGACCGCCGGCTTGCGGGCCACGTGGACGTTCTCCACCTCCAGCGTCTGGAAGATCTCGATGCTATGGGCGCGGCCGGCAGCGTGCGACAGGTCGTGATTGCCCACCAGCAAGAAAGTGGGGATGCCGGCCTCCACTGCCAGGCGGTGGATGCGGGCGGCGAACTCCCGCTGATAGGTGGGGGACGGCGTGCGAGTCCTGAAAGCATCGCCGGCGAAGAGGACCAAGTCAACATCCTCGGTCAGCGCATAGTCCACCAGGGCATCGAAGGCGCGGAGGAAGTCCGTCACGCGGCTGGACAGTCCCGTGGCTGGCTCCAGCCGCCCATAGTTCTCGACGCCTAAGTGTAGGTCGGCGAAGTGAAGGACGCGAATCAAAGCTGCAGCCGTCTCCTCTCAGCACGGCACGTCATCGCCAGAATGCAACGTCGCAAATGAACGTCGCAAATGCCTACCCCCATTTTACGACAACTAGCACTTTTTGTCAACCTAGCTTGCCACGCGGCTCCACCTGAGGTATAATCTACTGACTGGGAGTTGGAAGTTGGAATCAACCTATGCCGCTTGATCTAGCCACTATTCAGCCGCAGATCGCTCAGATGATCGCTCAGGCGCATACGGAAGCGCTAGCCGATCACATGAACGCTGCCTGCGAGCTGCTGCGTACCGCCGATACCGCTCATCTCCGGCAAGTGCTGCGGGAACGAGGGCACCGCGACCGCATCCCCTGGCTGGTCGCCAAGCCTGTGGAAGAGATCAGTACAACTCATCCGGCGCCGCCGCTGCCCACCGCTGGCTTCACCGTCGTGGCCTCCGACGGCTCCACCATCGCGCCTGACCGCCACAGCCCGCTGCGCTTCTTCGTGCTCAACGTGGGGCTGGCTCGCCTCACTTATGGCCAGCAGCCCGACGCGCGTCTTTGGGCCCGTGGCATGTTCTGTTCGGACGCGGAGAGCATCTACATCACTGCCGAAGGCCGCCGCATCCCCGTGGAAGGCGCCCGCCTGGGGTTGCGCATGGCCTCGGAGGAGTTGCAGGCGCTGTGGGAGGCGGCCCGAGAGGCCCCCGCCGACGGGCCGGTGCTGGCGCTGCGGGACGGCTCACTCATCTTCTGGGCCTTGCAAAACGAGGAGGATGCAGTGGTGCGTCACTTCTTGCCACAGATCTTGGATTGCTTGGAGCGTTTCGAGGGGGCGGGCATTCCCGTGGCCAGCTACATCAGCTATCCGGGTGCGCAAGACGTGGCCAACACTCTGCGGTTGCTGGTCTGCGGGAAGGATCCGAAGCATTGCGGGCAGTGCGTGGGGGCCAGCGACGAGGAGCGTGCCCTTTGCCGGGCGCTGGCCGATATCCGCGACCAACCGCTCTTCCTGCGCCACCTGCAGCCGGGTCAGCGCAGCGCTGTCTTCGACAGCACCTCGACCATTCTCGACCGCTACGGCGAGCAGCGAGTGCAGTTTTTCTACTTGCACACTGGCGAGGAGATCGCCCGTCTGGAGGCGCCGCAGTGGGTGATGCAAGATGCCACGATGCGCGGGCTCCTACACGCAGCGGTGGCTGACCAATGTCGCCGCGGACGTGGCTATCCGCCTGCCCTGATGGAAGCGCACGAGCAGGCGGTCATTACCACCGGCGAACGGCGCCTGGTAGAACAGATGGTGGAGGAGGCCCTGGCCGCGCGGGGCATGGTCTACGTTCGCTCGGCCAAAGACCGCAGCAAGCGAGAGCGAGGCGTGTAGCTCGAGCGCCCAGATCAACCACCAAGACACGAAGACACAAGCGAGTAGTTCTGTAACCTTGGTGCCTTGGTGTCTTTGTGGTAGATGAATGATGGAGGGAAGATGGAACGCATTGGCGAGATCGTGGCGACGAGCAGCAGCAGCCTGACGGCGGTGAGCTTCACGCTGCACCAGCCACCCGCGCTGGGCAGTGTGGTCAAGGTGGACCTGGAAGAGGGCCGCCGCACAGTGTATGGGGTGGTCAGCTTCGGCACCACGACAGGACTCGATCCGGGCCGTCGCGTCGTGCGCCGGAGTACTGAACACGTACACGATGCGGCGATCTACGTCGAGCATCCGCAGTTACAGAAGACGCTGCGCACGGAGTTCCAGGCGCTGCTGGTAGGCTACATTGGCCCCGATGGGCGGGTGCACCAGCACTTGCCGCCACAGCCGCCGCCATTGCATTTCTCCGTCTGTGGCTGCGATTCCGATGAGGTGGCGCGCTTCAGCCAGCGGCGCGCCTACTTCCGGTTGCTGCTGGATGCCGCGGTGGAACTCCCTCCAGAGCAGCTTCTGGCTGCCCACATCAGGGAGACCTACGCGGCCCGCGGTGACGACGGGGAGTGGCTCGCCGCTGCCGCCCGCGAGGTGGCCGCGCTGCTCAAGGGGGAGTACGACCGCTTGATGGGCCTGCTGCAGGCGATTGAGCCGCAATAAGGGGGAGTTATCCGCCTAGCCAACGCAGCAGCCAGAAGGCGGCCAATCCGGCGACGATGGTCGCCAGCGTGTGCCGCGTGCGCCAGGCGACCAGAGCGCAGATCAGCGCCGCCCAGGCATAGTGGTTGCTGAAGGAGAGGTCAACGCGGCCCTGGGGGGCGAGGGTTGCGGGCACGATGATGGCGGTGAACGCAGCCACAGGGACGAACTCCAGCCAGCGGAGTGCCCAATCCGGTAGCGTCAACCGGCCCAGCAGTCCGATCATCGTGTAGCGGGTGGCGTAGGTGACCAGTGCCATGGCGGCGATGAGGCCGACGACCGGCAGCGACGTCATTTGCTCGTCTCTTTCTTCCCAGAGGGGCGGCCGCGAGGGTTCGCCCCTACAGTCAGACGATCCCAGAGCAAGCCTGCACTCGCCGCCAGCAGCGCGGCCAGCAGGAGGCCCAGCTTGCCAGGCAGGTCGCGGGCCAGCAGTGCCACGACTCCGGCAACGAGCATAGCCACCACCGCGGCGCGGTCGCGCACGTGAGGGATCAGCAACCCGATGAAGGTGGCGTAGAGAGCGAAGTCCAGTCGCAGCGCGGCGGGATCGCCCACCCAGCCGCTCAGCAGGATGCCCAGCGCGGTGCTCAGCAGCCAGCAGGTGAAGATGTTGGCATTGGCAGCCAGGAGGTACCAGTGGCCGCTGCCGGTGGCATCCGCACGGGTGAAGCGAGTGACGGTCAACGCGTACGACTCGTCGGTGAGGCCGAAGGCGAGGAAGCGCTGCCAGGCGGGGCGCAGCCGCTGAATGTGTGGGGCCAGCGATGCGCCGTAGAGCAGGTGGCGCAGATTGACCACCAGCGTGGTGAGCACGATGAGCGGGTAGGCGGTGCTGGCCTGGAGCAGGCTCAGGGCGATGAACTGGGCCGAGCCAGCGAGGACGAAGGCGGACATGGCCAGCGTGCCGAAAACACCCAGCTCCGTCTGTTGGCTCAGCAACCCAAACACCAGGCCAACAGGCGTCACGCCCACCCAGATGGGCAGGCTATCCCGCGTGGCGGCCAACACTTCTCGTTTCGCTCCTGAGGACATACGACTATCACCCATTGATTGGAATCCCGATACACATGACCGGTATCTCACGATTTCAGGACTGGCTGCCGCATCTTGCGGCGATTCTACCCCAGGTCAGTCGCGGTGTCAAGCAAGACCCTGCAAACGGCTCCTTGACCAAATTGCCTTGTCGGGTTACAATGGGGGCGGAGAGGAAAGCATATAGGGTATTTCGATGGGTAGCAAGCAAGTAATGGGAGATGGACGGCGGGCAGAGGCGCTGGCGGCAGCCGAAGCGTGTGCCGCACTGCTGAAGGAACGCTTCGACGCCCGACGGGTGATCCCCTTCGGCTCTCTGGTTGGCAAGGGCCCTTGGCACGAGTCGTCAGATCTGGATCTGGCAGTGGAGGGGCTCTCGTCACGCGCGCTGTGGGAAGCGGAACGGCAACTGGAAGCCATCGTGCCGGCCTGGCTGGAAGTGGACCTGGTGCCACTGGAACGGGTGTATCCGCAGGTGCGGGCCCGAATTCTGGGAGAGAAGACGATGCCTGAAGAACCTTATCTGGCCTTGAAAGAGCGACTCGAGGATGAACTTACTGCTCTGCGGCAAGTGGTTGAGGGCTTGGCAGCAGCCTTAGAGCGGGCCGGAGAAGCGCCGGATGAATACGATGCCCGCGCGCTGGCGACCTACCTCGATGATTTCCACACGGGATGCGAACGGATTTGCCAGCGGGTGGCCGTGGCGTTGGATGGCGGCCTGCCGCAAGGGGAGCGGTGGCATCAACTCCTGCTGGGGCAGATGGGCGAGCCGGGCGGACAAGGGCGGCCGCCCCTGTTCGGCGGGCGATTGCTGTTGGAACTGGACGAGTACCGCCGGTTCCGTCATCGCCTGCGGCATCGCTACGGATACGAATTGGACGCCGAAAGGGTGCTGGCACTGGCGCAGGCCGTCCAGCCGACGCTGAAACAGGTGGAAGCGGCGGTGAAGGCTTTCGGAGACTGGCTTGAGGCTCAGGTGGCAGGCGAGGCGGGTTATGCTCACGAGAGAAAGCGACCGCGAGCACACATCTAGCCAACATCCAGACTCATGAGAACGCCGCTTCGCGCGCCTTCACGGCCGAGTTGCAGAAGCGCTTTGCTGCCGATGTCCACCAGGTGCTCCTGTTTGGTTCCGCCGCGCGGGGAGAGACCACGCCCGAATCGGACATTGAATTGCTCATTGTGGTTGACAAGGACAGTTGGGACCTGCAAACGAGAATCGATGAGCTAGGCGTGGAAACTGACTTGGCCTATGACGTAGTTGTCTCCGACATGATCATCTCAGCCGAGCGCTTCCGAGAGATGCGCCAACAGCGAGAGCCGCTGTACAAGAGCATTGAGCGAGAGGGGATCACGCTATGGCAGAGAGAAAGCGCTACCTCAGACCTGACAGGTTTTTGAGCACGATTTGGCTGATAAACGCCCGACTCGTTAGCCGAGAGGCGCAAGTATGCGGGAGGCAGAAATGCTGGAAGTCGACGATGTAACAATAGCCATAGTCAACTACTCATGCCTGCTAGGGGCCTGGCTTTTCTGGGGAGCTATAGGCTACTTCATTGCGACCAAGAGAGGTATTCGTGGCATTACAGGCATATCGTTGTCCATTTTGCTCGGGCCGATTGGATGGCTCATTGTCGGCGTCTTCATGCGCAGTCGTCTACGGCAATGTCCACATTGTGCCGAGCGAGTGAAGGAAGAAGCAAAGGTTTGCAAACACTGCGGACGAGACCTGCCGCCAAAGCTGGCATGATCACACAGTTGGGTTATACAGTACGGGCTGTGGAGATGCATCTATGACCAACAGCGAACGTCTCGGCGTCGTCACCGACGGCGCCTTTAGCGCTTTCCTGACCGTACGGCTGGACCCCGGTTGCTCCTCGGAGCAGATCCGCATCGGCGATTTCGTCATCGTCGAGGGCGAGGAGTACCTCTACTTCAGCCTCATCTCCGACATCCAGCTTCGGGCCACCGATAAGCGGCTGCTGGCCGATCCGCCGCGGGATGCCTCACCTTTCATTCGTCGGGCCCTGGCCGGCACCAGCACCTACGCCACCGTGCAGGTCAAGCCCATGCTGGCGATCGATAAGCCCAAGGAAGGCGAGATGGTGGACATCCTGGCCAAGCCGGAACCGGTGCGCACCATCCCTATGCACCTCGCCACCCTGCGCCAGGCGACCCACGGCGATTTCCGCATCGTCTTCGGCGAGGAGGACAAGACCCACTTCGCCATGGGCACGCCGCTGACCATGGACATCCCCATTTGCCTCAACATGCCGCGCCTGATGGAACGTTCCAATGGCGTCTTCGGCCAGTCGGGCACGGGCAAGTCCTTCCTGGCCCGCTTGCTGCTCTGTGGCATCATTGACCGCAACGTGGGCGTTAACCTCATCTTCGACATGCACGACGAGTACGCCTTTGGCCGCCAATCGGAAGATGGGCAGTGGGTCAAGGGGCTGCGCCACCTCTTCGGCCCGCAGGTGCTCATCTACTCCCTGGACGAGCGGGCGGCCAGCCGCCAGGGCCGCAACGTGGACGTGGTGCTGCGCATAGGTCTCAACCAGATCGAGCCGGGGGATGTGCTGCTGCTGGGCGATGAACTCGACCTGACCCCCGCCTCTCGGGCCACGGTGGGCCTGCTGCGCGACAGCTACGGCAAAAACTGGCTCCAAAGGCTGCTGGCCATGAGCTCCGAGGACATCGCCCTGTTTTGCCAGGAAAGGATGGCCCACCAGGGGGCCACCGAGGCGCTGCAGCGCAAGCTGCGGGACGTGGGCCGCCGGCCCTACGTGGTGGAGGAAGCCCCCTTCAACGCCATTGATGAGATGGTGGCCGCGTTGGACAAGGGCAAGCACATCATTCTGCACTTCGGGCGGCATGACCGCGCTCTGGACCATATGCTGGTGGCCAACATCGTCACGCGGCGGGTGCGGCAGCTCTATCAGGAGAAGGTGGCGCGTTACGAGCAAACACAGAAGCCGGCCGATCGGCCGCGCACCCTGATGATCACCCTGGAGGAGGCGCACAAGTTCCTCAACCCCGCCGTCTCCCGCCAGACCATCTTTGGGCAGATTGCCCGCGAGATGCGCAAGTACCACGTGACGCTGATGGTCATTGACCAGCGTCCCAGTGGGATTGATCCCGAGGTGATGTCGCAGCTTGGCACGCGGGTCACCGGCAAGCTGACGGAGGAGCGGGACATTGACGCCGTGCTGACGGGCGTGGCCAATCGGGCAGCCATGCGCGGTATGCTGGAGACCTTGGACACGCGCCAACAGATCTTGATCATGGGCCACGCCGTGCCCATGCCCATAGTGCTACGCACGCGGCCCTATGATGCGGAGTTCTATCGGTCACTGGGCAAGGGGCAGCAAGAGCGACTGACGGCCAAGGAAGCAGCGGACGAGTTGTTCGGCGATTGGTAGCCGGACGCGGATGAACGCGGATGAACACGGATAGGGAGTAGTTTGATCCGTGACCTTCCGCGTTCGTCCGTGTCCCAAGTGATGTAGACCGCAGAGGCGGAGCGGCCCGGCGCATGGCGGTTCCGCCTCTGCGCGTTCTATCCAGCGTGGACTCGCTACGATTTGACACCACACCAGAGTGTGCTATGATTGAGACCTTGTGAGGTGAAGAAGGAGACTGAGTGAGGCTACCAGGAAGGAGAGGGAAAGAAGATGACATCACCGGTTGCCGTGCTGACCGATAGCTGCGCCAGCATCCCAGACGATCTGATGGAGCAACTCAACATCGAGGTCGTGTCCTACTACATCCACCGGGGCAAAGAGGTCATCCGTGACCTGGTGGACATGACGCGGGAGGAGTTCTTCGGCTGGATGCCCACGGCCCAGGAACTGCCGAAGTCGGCCACCCCAGGCCCGGGTGACTACCTGGCGGCCTTCCGCCGCC
>DFBV01000137.1:11672-13342 GCA_002366755.1 Anaerolineales bacterium UBA3071 | reverse complement strand
GCCGGCGTCGTGGATCAGATTGGCCCCCGATAGAGCGGCGACCATCACGGACATGGCGGACTCGATGGCCGCCTGCTGGTCGAGGACTTTGGAGTCAGAGCAGCCGGCGGTGGAGAACATGGGCAGCCGCAGCCATTTGGCCACGTCGGTCATAGCTGCGCTCAGCAGCACCATCTCCGGCGCACCGTAGGAGAGGACGGAGGTGGTCACGTCAATAGGGGATTGCACGCCGCCGATGATGACAGCGGCGCCCTTGCGCTTGAGCTGCGCCAGCACCACGCCGACCAGACACTCGGCCAGGCACTGCACCATGGCGCCGGCCAGCGTCGCCGGCCCTGAGGCCCCGCACATGATGCAGGGGGTGTAGATGGCGGGTATGCCCACCTCCGCCGCATAGAGGAGCTTCTCCACCGCTTCGATGGAGTGGTTCAGCGGCGAGCTAGGCTCGATGTAGGCGACGAAAAGGGGAGTCTTGGCGAACTCCTCCGGCCCGCCCAGCACCTCGCAAGCCATGCGGTACTGGTCGGCTAGTCCCTCCTTGTCCACGGCGGTGATAACGAACGGCTTGGATGTGCCCTGCAGCATGGCCAGGAACTGGTGGCGGTCGTAAGTAAGAGCTGGCACGCCGGAGGTCAGGCCCAGCGACATGTGGAAGTCTATGTGCGGCAGGGCGTCACTGATGCGGGCGGCATTAACGACGTCCTGAAAAGTGTACTTGCGCACCTCGTCGGTGTAGGGGTCTACGAGGGAAGGGCAATCGGAACCGGTGCCGAAGTAGATCTTGTCCTTCTCCAGCGTGATCCGCTTGCTACGATCCCTGCCGGCGATGGCGATGCGCTGCGGCGTGGTATTCAGCGCCTGCTTAACCAGCCAGGATGGAATGTACACCAAATCGCTGTCGCTGACCGGGCAGCCGGCCTCACGCAGCAGGGACAGCCCTTCCTCGCCGTACATTCGTGTGCCCACCCGCTCCAGCACGTCCAGGGCAGCGTGGAAGATCTCCTCGATCTGATCATCGGATAGCACACGGAACTGCGGGGTAACGTTTATGCGGTAGTTTGCTCTCATGTCAGTTGTCCTCCTGATGTCTGGTGGGTGATACGTGAGAAGCCGGGATAAAGACCACGTTTCACTGGTCACGTTTCACGTTTGACATTTTACGCATCACTCAACACGGCTTCACGTACGGCGACAATGTACGCCGGCGAGGAACCGCAGCAAGTGCCCACGATGCAGGCGCCCAGTTCAACATAACGAACAGCCAGGTCGGCCATTCTCTCCGGCGTAGCGTCGTACACCACCTGGCGTTTGGCCATGCGCGGAATGCCCGCGTTAGGCTTGGCGATCAGATAGGCATCGGGCGCGGCTTCGCGCATCTGGGGCAGGATGTCCAGCAACTCCTCGGGCGCGTGGCCACAGTTGGCGCCGACGGCCGGCACGCCCAATGCGGCCATCGCCTGGGCCGCCTGCGGTGGGCTAACCCCCATGCTGGTGCGGCCGTGGGTGTCGAAGCTGAAGGTGCAAAAGACTGGC
The DNA here is from genome assembly GCA_002366755.1 of Anaerolineales bacterium UBA3071. GTDB lineage: Bacteria > Chloroflexota > Anaerolineae > UBA3071 > UBA3071 > UBA3071. Next base: position 11,809 of record DFBV01000137.1, on the reverse strand, counting down.
AGGTCACATCCCTGCCGCGCTCCCTCTACAGCGGCCCTTGCTTCGTTCAGATCGCTCATGGTCTCGACGTAGATGACATCCGCGCCGCCTGCTGCCAGTGCACGAGACTGCTCGGCGAATAGCTCAACGGCAGCCTC
>DFBV01000137.1:5424-11552 GCA_002366755.1 Anaerolineales bacterium UBA3071 | reverse complement strand
CCTGCCGCCACGTAGGCACGGTGCAGCCGTTTGATCTCCCCGGGCTGCGCCAGCACCCATGCCTCGCCCGGTGTCCCCGTGGGTAGCCCGGCCGTCTGCAGCATGGTACCCGTCGCCCCGTCGGCGATCAGCACGTCGCCTGAAGCTAACCGTTCCAGAATAGGTGTGCGCATCGTTTCGCTCCTTTGGTTCGGCGTTCGGAGTTGAGCGTTCGGAGTTTGGTGCTCAGCGCGCCGAACTCCGAAGCCCGAACTTGAAACAACCTGAAAACCTTTGAACCTGAAACTTTCGAACCCGCTACGCTTGTACCAGCCGCTTAACCGCTTCCACCGCCTCCGTGGCATTCTCAGCGTAGCCATCGGCGCCGATCTCCTCAGCCCATTCGGGACTGGCGGGCACGCCGCCGACGATCACCTTGAGCTGTTCGCGCAGCCCCGCTTCCTTGAGAGTCAGGATCACGGCCTCCTGGTTGAGCATCGTCGTGGTGAGCAGCGCCGAGAGGCCCACCACGTCGGGGGCCACCTCCCGCACGGCGTCCACGAACTGCTGGGGCGACACGTCCACGCCCAGGTCGCGCACCTCGAAGCCATTGGCGGCCAGCATAGTCGCCACCAGCGTCTTGCCGATCTCGTGGATGTCCCCTTGTACTGTGCCGACGACCACCTTGCCCAGCGTCTTCCGCTGCTGTTTGCGCTTCATCATCTCTGGCTCCAGGGTGGCGATGGCCACTTTCATTGCTTCGCCGCTCATCATCAGGTCGGGGATGAAGAGCTCACCTTTGGCGAAGCCTTCGCCGACGACGTCCATTCCTGGCTTGAAGCCTTGCTCGATGGCCGCCAGCGGATCAACGCCGGCGCGCAGCGCCTCGTTAGCCAGCTCGCGAGCTTTGTCCGGTAGACCGGCGACGACGGCGTCGGTCATTTCCTCGAATAGCCTTTCGTTTGCCATGTGTGTTCTCCTTGTTGATTTCCGTTCGATGAGATAAGAGGACTGAACGGCCTTGCCCCTCTCGTGGTGCGTGATGCGTGATCCGTGAAACGTGGCCCTACGTATCACGTTTCACGTTTCACATGCTGCTCCAGCCATGCCTCCACATCCCCCAGCACCCGCTCCTTGCCGATGTCGTTGAACACTTCGTGGTAGTAACCCTCGTACTCGTGGCGCGCTTTGTCGGCGATGGTCATCTGCTCGTAGAAGATACGACTGGCCTCTGGCAAGGCCAACCGATCGGCGCCCCCGTGCACGATGAGGCAGGGCAGCTTCATCTCGGCAGCGTGTGCCTGCACCCACTCCATGGCTTGGAGAAGCTCGGTGGCCAGGCGGGGCGTGCCCAGGCTGTGCACCAGCGGGTCGTTGACGTAGGTCTCCACGACGGCTGGATTGCGGGAGATAGCCGTGGCATCGAGCTTGCTGTCCATCGTGAGTCCGGGCCAGATGCTGGAGAGCAACCTGGCCAGTCCCAGCAGCAAGGGGGAGATGGGGAGCCCGCCCAGCGCTGGCCCTGAGGCAATGACGCCGGCCAATCCTTGTGGGTAGTGCAGAACGTAGTCGAGCACGATCAGCCCGCCCTGGCTATGGCCCAGCAGGAACAGGGGCTTGTCCGGCTCTTGCGACGCCACCCATTGCAGAAATGCCCTCACGTCCTCGCGAAACTCGGCGAAGCTGTTGATGTGACCTCGCTGGCCTGGCGAGCGGCCACACCCGCGCAGGTCGAAAGCGTAGGCGGCGTATCCCTCGGACACGAACCAGTTGACCACGTTGCCGTAGCGGCCGCTGTGTTCGCCAAAGCCGTGCACGATGGCCAGCACCGCTCTGGCCTCACCTTCGGGCAGCCAATGTTGGGTGTAGAGTTCGAGACCTTCGTATCCTGTGAGTGTTCCTTCGCTGTGGTTCATGTGTTTTCCTCCTCTACTTTCACATCTGCCTCGTCCAGTGGCTCCAGTACGGCGTTGCGCAGCCAATTCGGGTCGAAACCGTCCAGCTTTTGAGCTTCGATCCTCATACAGATGCTACCGGCCGCCTCGGCCAGGTTGGCGAAGGCGTTAAAACTGGCGTAGAGTTGCTGCCGGGTCATCCGCATGTTCAGCCGGACGGTAGTCCGAAGTTCAACGCCGGGTGGCTGTGGCGTGATGCCAACAGAAACGGTGGGTGGCTCAGGTGGCGTGGGCGCAACGCCGGGTGGGAGCGGACCGGGCGGCTCTGGCGTTGGCGGGGCTTCCCTCTCAATCGCTTGCGGCAACACGATGAAAGCACTGCTCAGGTCTACCTTTCCCTCCGGTAGGTCCGCACCGATATACGCTACCTTGGGGCTGACCAAGTAGCTGAGCTTCTCTTTCAACTGGTCCATCTCTGCTTGCCCAGTGCGTCCCACGTATCCAAAGATACCCTCCCGCACCCCCTCGGCGATGGCTTGCCTGAGTGCTGCTTCGCTCTCCAGCCGGGGGAAGCCGGGCACGCCGTAGAAAGACTTCACGACCTGGTCTGTACTGACGAACAGAACTGGCTCCTTCCCTTCGCCCAGCCGCATCAGTTCCACGATCTTCTCCGGCGTGACCGAGGTGAACAGCCGAGGAGGCAGGATCTCGGTCAGCAATTCCATCAGCCGCTCATGAATACCTTGGGACTGCAGTGGTCGCCCGGCCAGAGATACCTTTTCAATCTCCAGACCCTGCTCGCCTACTGCTGGCAGCCAGATGCTCTGATACAGGCTGCGAATGGCCGACTCGAACTTAGCGTTTTCCGTCCGCTCCCGTTCCTTGAGTTGCCGCATCTGGGCTGTGGTCAGGTTGAAGGATTTGCGTTTGCCTCGCACGCGCTCAATGGCCTTTAGATAACTCATCGCCCGGCGCAGCGGCTCGACCTGGTCCCGCTCCGGTATGGCCAGTCCCAAGCCGTTCCGATAGCGGCGAGGAGGGTCGCCGTATTGGGTCAGGAGTTCCCGCGCCTGCTGCTCCTGGGCGGTATCGCCCAGCATGGCAAAATCCAGCGGCAGATAGGCCAGCAGGAAGCGCGGTTCCCGGTCGGGGATGGTATCGCTGGTCCTGGGCCAGAGAATGGCCGCTGTACGCCCTGCCAGCCGGTTGTTCAGTTCTTCCTCAATGGCAGCGTCAACCTCTCTGCGCTTGACGTGTGTCAACTGGTCCTCCACCACCTGAGTGACATTGGCCGTGGTCTTGAAAACGTAGTGTGCGCCGTCGTAGTGCAGGAAGAGGCATTGTTCCCGCAACTCCTTGAGTACAGCTTGAGCGGTGAGGCTGTCCAGGTCTGGACCAATTACGGCGGACAGCAGTTCGTTCTCGGTGACGCCGGTGGCGATGGGCTCGTCACCCTCGTCAGCGGCGCGAAGTAGTCCGCCGAAGGAGTAAGTCAAGATAGCTGTCGCGATGCACATCGCCGGGCACACGCTGCTCAGTCTGGGATGCTCTATGGCCAACCGCTCATCAATGCGCTTCACGCGGGCATTGGGACCAGTGAAGTCCCGCCTGAGGACAGACTTGAAAGGCTCCCGCTGTCCCACTTCTGTGAAGAAAGCGTGGGCCACGTCCTCGTCCTCGATGGGGATATCACCGGGTCCCAACAAGATACCCGCCCGGCCTTCTCGTTTGAGGGTATGCAGGCAAACGGCCAGGAAACGCAGTGCGCCGCGGGTTCGTTGGAAGTCGGGCAGAGAGGCCCAGCGCTCGGTCATGATGTCAATCAGGGCGGGATGGAAGGGATAGGCGGCGGCGATTCGGTCACGCAGTGCCAACCGGTCATCCTCAGCCGCGCGGCGGGCAGCCTCGTCGGCAGCGTGGGCAGCCCGCATACGGGTGATCTCGGTAGCGAAGGTTTCGGCGGCGGCCTGGACAGTGACCGAATCTGGAGACTCGGCCAGTAGGCGACGACGGAGCACCAGTAGGATTTCGTCGCCCACCACCGGCTCCCGCTTGGCATCTACCCGTGAGGTGAGGTGATCAAGCATGCGCAGCAGCATCTCGTGGCCAAAGGCCTCGTGAGCGCTGGCCTGGAGGCTGTAGACCAACACGGCACGAGATGTGCGAGCGACTTCCACCGACAGAGAGTGCAGGAAGTTCTGCGTCAGGCGGCCCAGGGTGGAGTCGCCCACCGGTTCGGCCAGAACCCGTTCCAGGTAGTTGAGCATCTCGTCCAGCAGGAGTAATGTCGGCTTGTCTCCCAGCATATCGGCAATGACGTCGCCGCCTGGAGGGATGCGGTTTTGGTCGTGATAGGCTACCAGGTCGTAACACCCCAGTTGTGCGGCGAGCATACCCCACATCGTCTGCACGTGCTGACCGTTGATCTTTCCCCCGCTCACATCGAACTTCTCGCCGTCAAAGACAGCCACCCGCACCGGGCCAGAGTCGGGCAAGCTCGGCCCTGCAGGCAGATCATCCACAGTCGAGCGATCCTGGGCGACGTGGTAGAGCGCGGCCAGGGTATGAGACTTGCCGCCGCCGAAGGGAGAGCGGAGTTGCAATACCCGGTCTCCTTTTCCACCGGCCAAACCATCCAGCACATCTTCCAACAGGCGGCGCAGGCCGCCAGTCAGGTGGGTGGCGGCGAAGAAGGCATCAGGACGCCGGTAGACGCGGGGTACGTTGCGGTCGCCAGCCACCAGTGCGCCCAGGTCAATGGCGTAGGTGGCTACGGCGGTGTCGCCTGCCTCCACGTCGGAATGCAGGTGCACAACCTGGCTCCAGGGACGAAGTTGCATGTCGGTCATTTCTTGTCACCTCTTTCCGCCTGACCTAGCGCCTGCCGCAGTTCAGCGCAAGCGGCGTCCAAATAGCGCAACTGATGCTCGATGGTACCAGCCAGTTGCGGTGTCCTGAATATCTCGTCCAGGTAGAGCAACTCTATCTCGGTCTGGTAAGCGCGGCGAAGCAACGCCAGTACCTGGTCGTGCTCCGCGCTGCGGGAGGATACGACCAACACCTTGCCAGCGATGGGTATTCCCTGCAGCCGGTCTACCAGCAGGAAAAGGCCGTTGCGAAAGTTCTTCAGGAACTCAGATCGAGCGGTGTCCAGGTCGAACTGGCCAGAGCGGAAGCCGCCCCAACTCTTGAGTTCGGCCAGGTAGCGCCGCCCCGCTTGCTCCAGCAGGAAGTCGGGCTGTAGCCGCTGACGCCCCTCCAGATGCCGGCGGATCGCCTTGTTATCCAGTTCCGCCCCCAACCGCTTGTGGCCGTCGAACAGTCCGTTCACGATCGGCTGGATATCGGCGCGGCCGACCAGGGCTGGCCGACGCAGCACTCGGTATCCGGTTAGCCGAAAGTACTCCTCCACGATCGGTTCGTAGAAGTTGGCGTAGCCCTGGATCCAGTAACGGAAGGCGCGGATTTGATCGGGAGTGAACTCCATTTGCTGATCCCCTCATGCCAGTTGGACTCCCCAACTCGTTGGGGGTGCGGTGCAATGGGCCAGAACAAGCTCGGGAGTCCGGTGTGCTATTCATGTTGTCAGAAGTCGTCGTGTTCTAGATAATCCGGGATTGGATAACGCATCCAGGCATCTGTCAATAACTCCTCGCCGTACTCGCGCAGGTAGTAATGATAACTGGAATGTGGGTATTGTGCAAGGCACAGATGCACATCCAATACATGACCGGGTGCGACCTCCACCTGTTTACCTTCAACCACCAACACGCCGTCGGAGAGTCGCACGTAGCCGTGTTTGATCGGGTTCAAGTGGATGTAGTTGAAATATGCCCAGAAATCGCGTTCGTTACGGGGGAATCTATCCCAGTATTGATACCAGACTTGTCTTCCTGGCGTATTGTCCAGCTTGTTCAACTGTATGGCGCTGTCACCGTGCAATCGCTTGATGAATTTGTAGATGGGGGCGACGTCGCTGGTCTGGAGCAGTAAGTGATAGTGGTCTGCCAGAATGACCCAGGCATACAGCGTGATGCCATACTGCTTGATGGCTTCTTTCAGGACCTCTCGCACCAGCACACGTTTAGCATCTGTGTCCAGAAGCCACTGGCGGCGTACGATGCTGGCTGTAAGGAAGTAACAGGCATTATCCTCGTAGATGTGGGGTGGATGGAATTCGCGTCTCTTCATAGTGCTGCGCCTTGCTGTCTATGCCCGGACAAGTCCAGGGGTCCGAACGGAGTCCTCAACTTG